>SKKI01000207.1 GCA_007121565.1 Phycisphaerae bacterium | reverse complement strand
TGGTTTCGGCAGATTTTTTATTTTTTACTTGCTTTCTAATGTAGCTTTGAATATCTAAAGTAGAAATGTCCAGTATTAATCTGTCTGCGCCGATGAACTTAACAAAATCCCGCAATAGGACAGTTTGCCAATAGACGTGTGCTTGTTTTATTTGCGCTGCTTGCGCCCTGCTTTGCTGGTGCTCAAGGTACAGATTGCTGAGAATGTGATGGAGACATTCTTAGTTTTCTCTTTTTATGTTATCGGCTTTACCTCCGTGAAGCATTGCGGCTTGTTCAAAATACCGTTGCAAGGCTTTTTTTCTGTCGGACCCGAAATAATTGAGCTTACCTTTAATTTTCTTGCAAAATTGGCCCGTGGGGTGTAAAGTAAGTGGGAATTTGTCGGAGCGAGTCTTCCGACTGTTTGCAGTATCGCTCTGTCGCATATTTTATTGCTTCAGACAAGAATAAAAAATAATGATGTAAATGTTTTATTCATATGATTTTGCGCCCGTAGCTCAATTGGATAGAGCGTTGGTCTACGGAACCAAAGGTTAGGGGTTCGAGTCCCTTCGGGCGTGTTTTTGACTTTACAGCTCCACTATCTTGAAAGTATTTGCGCACATGGCTTCTTTCTTTGACGCGGTTGTCCAGCAAGCATCTGAAACAAACAAAACCATTGTCCTGCCCGAAGGCAGCGATGAGCGGATTATCCAGGCCGCGGCGGAGATTCTCGATCGCCAATGCGCACGACTGATCATCCTGGGCCACATCCCGACGCTTCAAACGGTTCTGCGCGACGCCGGGGCTGACCCGGCCCGGGTCGAACTGATTGACCCGGCCACCGATGCCAGGCTGGACGGCTTTGCGCAACGTTTTTATGAGCTGCGAAAGCACAAGGGCGTTACCCCTGAGAAAGCCCGCGCCACGGTGCAGAAATCGGTTTATTTTGGGACGATGATGGTTCATACCGGCGCCGCCGACGGGCTGGTGGCCGGGGCCATCCACTCCACCGGCGACACCCTGCGCCCGGCCCTGCAAATCATCAAACCGGCCAAGGGCATGACCACGGTTTCGAGTATGTTTTTTATGTGCTGGCCGGACAAGGTGCTGCTGTTTGCCGACTGCGGGCTGATCGAAGACCCCACTGAGCGGCAGCTTGTGGATATCGCGATGGCCACGACCGGCACGGCGATTCAATTTGGTTTTGAGCCCCGGGTGGCGATGCTGAGCTATTCGACCAAAGGCTCGGCGACCGGGCCGAACGCAATGAAAATGGCCATCGCCTCGGAGAAGGCCAAACAGGCCGCTTCGAGCATTTTTGGCGATCGGGTCATCCTCGACGGTGAGATGCAGTTTGACGCCGCCTTTGTCCCGGCGGTCGCGGCGCGCAAAACGCCGGACAGCCCCCTGCAGGGCAAGGCCAATATCTTCATCTTTCCCGATTTGGGCGCCGGCAACCTGTGCTACAAAGCCGTTCAGCGGCTGGCCGGGGCCCAGGCTTACGGCCCAGTCGTCCAGGGACTGGCCAAACCGGTCAATGACCTGTCCCGCGGCTGCAGCGCCCACGACATCGTCGCCACCGTCGCCCTCACCGCTATACAGGCCAGAGGGTAAGCAGAGGTCGGGGAAAGAAGTCAGACGGTAGAAACCAGAAGGCAGAGGCTGGAGATGGATGTATTCCAGAGGTCAGAAAAACAGCGATTTGTGCTCCAGCAGCATCGCACCGCAGATGGGGTGCATTGGGATTTGATGATTCATATCGGACAAGCCCTCTGGACCTGGCGGATGCCCTGCTTTGCCGCGGATATCGGCGATACCCCTGTGCCGCTTGAAAAGATCGCCGACCATCCCCTGCGGTTTCTGACCTACGAAGGCCCGGTCCAACACAACACCGGCCAGGTGAACATCGCCGACACAGGAACCGTCGCGATGCTTGAACACACCCAACATGCGATAACCGCCCATTTTGACGGACACTATCTCAACGGGCATTACCGTTTGAAACGCAACAGCGACGGTCCGCTCTGGACGCTGGCCTGTGTCGATGACGCCGATTAGTCGGGCGCCGGGACAGACCTGTGTTTCTGCCTCTACGATGTGCTGCTGTAGAACAACTTCAAGATGTCTTCAACCGATTCCAAGCCTGTCAACTGCTCGGCGGATTTGAACTTGTGCAGCGGCCGCACCAGGTCGGCCAGCGTCTTGAGGTGTGTTTCCGGCGAGGCGGTCTGCGGGCTGAGCAGAATAAACAATGCCTGCGTTTCGGCGGTGGTATTGGGCAGCGTCCAGCCTTGTTTGTTAATCCCCAGAAAGGCGGTGGGCGCATAAATGTCCGGAATATGGGTATGGATCAGCACAATTCCCGGCAGCAGCTCGGTCGGCTCGCTGCGGGCCGTCTGAATAAGCTCTTCGGAGACGCGCTTCAATACGTCCGGACTATCAAAAAATTCGACGGACAACAGACGGTATATCGCCTCGTTTTCGGTGGTACCGTCCAGGTCAAGCTGTATGTGCCCGGCCGGCAGAAACGACGGGGCAAACTCTTGTAACTGCTCAATCCCGATAAATTCACCCCAAGGCTTGTCCGGCGGATAGACAACCACATGATTGACATTGGGAAAACGCTGATTAACCAGCCTCGGCAGGCGATTCAAATCCGGCTGCCAAGCCAATCGGCCCTTGCGGACACTGACGATGATCAGCAGATCATTTTCATCCAGTGTCTTGTCCAGCCAAGGCAGCAATTCTTTCCAGTTGTTCAGCTCAACATCGCTTTGCTGCAGTTTGGGAAGCCTGCTTTTGATCATGTCTCGAGCGTTGGCAAGAGTCGGGGCTACCGAAACCATCAGCAGTGACGCATCCAGTTGATCGGTCAGCGTCTTTATGGAATTGACGGCGATGGGAAAGCCCGGCTGGCGATCGACCATCGGCGGAATCGCCAGAACCACGCGCTGGGTTGTGTTGAACGGCAATAGACACCGGCTGATGAAAACCATCTGAGCCGTGTTGTCCAGCACGGAATCGAGCGTCCTGTCGAAAGTGCTGGCACGCAGCGTGGAGCGTCCTTTCCAGCCGGCCACGATGGTCGAGATGCGTAAATCAATCGTCGCCTGCTGGATGCCGATAGAAGGATCCGTCGCGGTGCGGGCCACCGGCGTAACCGGCACATCGGCCTCCAGCGCCTGGACAACGGCAAGGCCCAGCAGCTTTTCAGCAGCGGCAATGCGCTGCTCGGCATTATCGCCGGACAGGGCAATGTTGACCGGATAGATCGGCTCATGAGAACTTTGCTGCCGGATCATCACGGCCAGACTCATCAGCGACCCGACCGAATCGGGGTTGGCCAGCGGAACAAGTATCCTGGACGGCGCCTCGGTGACCGCATACGGCTGGGCTTCTTCTTTCATCGCCACCTGGCGGGCATAACGTTCGGTCGTCCATGAACCGACCAGAATGGTAACCAGAATCATCACAATCGAGCCGGTCAGCACCGGCTCGGTGAAGATGCCGATCGTGTAGCCGACCATCACGGCCGCCAGGGTCGCAGCAGCCTGGTTGACACTAAGCCCGTACATCAGCTTGCCTTCATCCGGGGTGTATTTGAGCAGTTTCTGGCTCGGCCAGGCCGCGGCCCATTTACTCGAAAGCGCCGCAAAAACCATCACCGCGGCAATGAGCATCGTCTCGGCATCGGCGAAAAACAGCCGAACGTTGACCAGCATCCCGACGGAAATGAGAAAAAACGGGATAAACAGCGAGTGCCCGACAAACTGAATGCGGTTCATCAGCGAGCTTTTTTCAGGGATGAAACTGTTCATAATCAGCCCGACCAGAAACGCCCCGATAATCGGCTCAAAGCCGGCTACATAGGCCAAATAGGCCCCCACAAAAACCGCCGTCAGGACCCACGTGAAAGAAACAACCCCATCGGCGGCAATCGTCCGGAAAAACCACCTGCTCAGCCGCGGCAGAATAACAATTGTCGCGGCGACATACACGGCCATAAAGAAAAACAGCCGCGGCCAGAACAGCAGGCCGCCCTCGCCTTTGTGTGCCGCGGCGATAACCGCCAGCACCAACAGCGCGGCGGTGTCGGTTATGATCGTGCCGCCGATCGTGGTAGTAACCGTTCGCTGGCGCACCAGCCCGAGTTTGCTGACAATCGGATAGGTAATCAGCGTATGCGATGAAAACAGCGAGGCCAGCAGCACCGACGCCGGCCAGGTGAAATGCAGCACATAGCGCCCCAGCAAACTGCCGACAACCAGCGGTACGCTGAAGGTCAGCGCCCCGAAGACAAAACTGTGGTGACGGTGACGGATAAACTGGTTGCGATCCAGCTCAAGGCCGGCCAGGAACATAATATACAGCAGCCCCACCTCGCCCAGAAGCTCAATTTCAGCCGACCGCTCCAAGACCCCGAGAGCGTGCGGCCCGAGCAGGATGCCGGTAACGATCAGGCCGATGATGCCGGGCGTTTTGAGCCTGGCTGAAACCAGCGGCGCCAGCAGTGCAATCAGCAGCAGCAGCGCAAAGATGAGCACCGGATGTTCCACCGGCAAATACGCTTCAAGCATTTCGTTATATCTCCAAAGGGCCTTTTAAACAATATTTAAATTCGAATATCGAAATCCGAAACAAATTCAAAAAACCAATGACAAAATATCAAAAAATGATGTCCACCCTATCCGGCCACGTATATGGGCAATATACTTGTTTTGAACATTTGGTTTTTGGACATTCGTATTTGTTTTGAGTTTCGGATTTCGTGCTTCGGATTTAACCTTCTCGGGTTTTCATTTGACAATTCACGAATCAATCACTTGGGTATCCCTGTGCCGTCAGTCTTCCATCCAGGTTGCGCCCCGCGCAACATCGACTTTCAGAGGGGTTTTCAACGTCATCGCCTCAGCCATCTCACGGACAATCCAGTCGGTGTGTGTATCGGCCTGCGCCCTGGGCAGCTCAAAGACCAGTTCGTCGTGAATTTGCAGGATCATCTTGACCGGCAGTCTGTCATTTTCGATGCGCCGGTGGATGTTGATCATCGCCGCCTTGATCAGATCGGCCGCTGAGCCTTGAATGACGGTATTGACCGCCAGACGCTCGGCCTGCGAACGCACGTTATGATTGCGGCTTTCAAGCCCGGCAATCGGGCGGCGGCGACCGAGAATCGTCTCGGCGTAGCCGATCTTTTTGGCCCTGTCGATGATCGTATCCATAAAGGCGCGGATGGAGCTGTAGCGGGCGAAATACGCGTCAATGAACTGCCGGGCCTCCTGCTGGCTGATGCCGACGCTGCGCGCCAGGCCGAACGGTCCCTGCCCGTAAATAATGCCGAAGTTGACCCCTTTGGCCTTGCCGCGCATCTGCGAGGTCACCTCTTCCAGAGGGACACCGTAGATTTGCGACGCGACAAAGCTGTGAATATCCAGATCGTCGGCAAAGGCCTCCAGCAGCGCCGCGTCGCCGGAAAAATGCGCCAGCAGGCGCAGCTCAATCTGTGAATAGTCGGCGCTGAGTATGCAGCCGTCGGTGTCGGCGGGCACAAACGCCGCTCGAATGCGTCGGCCCAGATCCGTGCGGATGGGGATGTTCTGCAAATTCGGATCCGAGGAGCTGAGCCGCCCGGTGGCTGTAATCGTTTGGTTAAACGACGCATGCAGCCGGCCGGTGCGCGGATTGACCAATAGCGGCAGTTTGTCGATATAGGTATTTTTGAGCTTGACAAGCTGACGGTATTGAAGAATCAGCGGGACAATCTCATGCCGTCCGGCCAGTTGCTCAAGCACGCCGGCATCGGTGCTGCGCAGTGTTTTGCCGGATTTGACACTTTCCATCCCGAGCCGGTCAAACAGAATCTCCGCCAACTGCTTGGGCGAGTCGATATTAAACGACCCGCCGGCCTGCTCGTGGATCTTCTCGGTCAGGTCGGCCAGGGTATCGCAAAGGTCGTTGCTCATCCGCCGCAGCAGGGCAGTATCCAGCGATACCCCGTTGGCCTCCATGCGCGCCAGCACCTCGACCAGCGGCATCTCGACAGTTTCAAACAGTTTTTTCAGGCTGGGCTGGGCGTCGAGCCGGCGCGACAGATACGCATACAACTGCCAGGTCACATCGGCGTCCTCGGCGGCGTAATCGCACGCGGCCTGCGTATCGACCTGATCGAAGGTGCGCTGCTGCTTGCCTTTGCCGATGAGCATCTCGATAGGCGTCGGCTCATAGCCCAGGAAATCGCGGCTCATCGCATCCATCGAATGACTGCCGCGATCGGGCGCCAAACAATACGAGGCGACCATTGTATCAAAAAAATTACCGGGATCAGCAGCCACCGGCATCTGCGCGTTGTCCAGCACAAGCCAGTCGTACTTGAGGTTTTGGGCGATCTTGAAACGTTTGGCATCCGCCAGTATCGGCCCGAGAGCCTCTTGCACAGCGGCGATATCCAGATGCCTCTGGCCCATCGGCGCCCGCACGGGCAGATACCACGCCTTGTGCGCCTGCCACGCAAAGCTCAATCCCACCAGCTCGGCCCGCATCGGATCCCTGCCGGTCGTTTCGGTATCAAACGCAAATCGCCGCTGCTGCTGCAATTCATTCACAAAGGCGCTTAGCTTTTGCGGGGTATCGACAAGACTGTATTCTTTGTGATTCGACCGGGCGACCGGGCGCGGCTGCGGCTCATCGAACAAGCTGCCCTGCCCTCCGGACATCGCCGAGGCGGCATCGGCCTGGACATCGCTTAGCCCCATCTGCGACAACAGGCGACTGAAGCCCAACTCTTTAAACAGCGCCGCCAGTGTGTCCCGATTCGGCTGTGTCACACGGAACAACGACTCATCAAAGTCGATCGGCACATGGCAGTTGATCTTGACCAGCTCCCGGCTCAGCTCAACCTGCTGCCTGCCGGCGCGCAGATTAGCGCCCCGCTTGCCTTTGATCTGATCGGCATGTTCGTACAGATTGTCCAGCGAACCGTATGTTTTGATCCATTCCATCGCCGTTTTGGGACCGACATCCGCCAGGCCGGGAATATTGTCGGACGTATCGCCCTGCAGCGCCAGCACGTCGCCAAACTGCTCGGGCCGCAGACCCGTCTCGGCCATCAGCGTCTCGGGATCGGTTTTCTTAGCGGTCTTGATGTCATAGGCAAACACCGAGTCGCTGAGCAACTGAAGCATATCCTTGTCTTTGGAGCAAATATACGCCTCCAGGCCCCGCTCGGCGGCCTCAGCGGCCAGCGTGCCCATCACATCATCGGCCTCAAAGCCGTCAACCCGAAGCATCGGAATCCGCAGCGCCTCCAGGATCTGCTCAATGCGCTCAATCTGGCCGGGCATATCCTCCGGCATCGGCGGGCGATGGCCTTTATACTCGGCAAAAATCTCCGTCCGAAAGCTGGGCGTCTTGGAATCCATCGCCACCACCAGCATCTCGGGGTTTTCCCGCTCGATAAGCCCCAGCAGCGCCGTAGTAAAGACATACACCGCCTTGGTCGGCTCACCGGTCGGAGCCGTCAGCGGCCGCATCGGGGCATAGTAGGCCGCGTAGATATGCGCATGACCGTCGACGATAAACAGGCGAGGCGTTTTTTCAGACATGCACATCTTCTCCGATACGGTCATCCCTGAAATCTATCTGTTGCTCTGTATAATATGGCTGGTCAGTCTGTCAATCCGGTCGCGGAAGGCAGCATCGTCTTTATAGAGCTGCTCGATTTTGGTGCAGGCGTGCACCACGGTCGAATGGTCGCGCCCGCCGAGGTGGCCGCCGATTTCCTCAAGGCTGTGCCGCGTCAGGCTACGCGCCAGATACATACACACCTGCCGCGGCAGCGCGATGCTCTGGCTGCGCTTTTTGCTTTGCAGGTCGGTAATGCGCACATCAAACTGCTCACTGATCGACTGAACAATATCCGACATCGCAATCCCGCGCGCCAGCGTCACTTCCTGTACACCGAGGGCCTGTTTGGCCAGTTCAAGCGTAATCGGCCGATCGGCGGCGCGCGAGGTGGCGTAAATAATCGTCAACGCCCCTTCCAATTCGCGAATGTTGGTCTTGATCTGTTGGGCGATCAGCTCGGCCACATTGTCCGGCAGCTCCAACCCGCGCAGGTGCGACTTCTTCTTGACAATCGCCACGCGCGTCTCGTAGCTGGGTGCATCCAGACGAGCGACAAGCCCCCACTTAAAACGGCTGATCAGCCGCTCTTCGAGAGCCGCCAGATCCTGCGGCGCGCTGTCGGCGGTCAGGACAATCTGTTTGCGGTTGTTGTAGAGGGCATTGAAGGTATGAAAAAACTCTTCCTGACTCTGTTCGCGTTCGCGCAGAAACTGCACATCGTCAATAATCAGGATGTCGATATTGCGATACTGATTCTGAAACTCCGGCAGACTGCCCTGCTCGATGGCATTGATAAAGTCGTTGACAAACTCTTCGCAACTGTGAAACTGAATATTGAGGTTAGGCGCTTGCTTGCGGGCGCCGTGACAGACGGCATGAAGCAGATGCGTCTTGCCCAACCCGACATTGCCATATAAAAACAGGGGATTGTATATCATCCCCGGATTCTGGCTGACAGCGACACAGCTTGCGTGGGCCAGCCGATTGCACGGTCCGACGACAAAGCTGCCAAACGTGTAATCGGGATGCAACAGCACGTGCCGCTGGTCGGCTGCCGTATCGGTATCGGCTGCACTTTCCCGGCCGCTGACTACAAACCGGACCGCAACCAGGTGCCCGGTAATGCTTTGGGCGGCCTGGGTGAAATTTGCCTGACATCGCTGCTGCAGGTATTGTGCCCATGACAGATCCTGACAGCCGATCTGCAGCACCCCGCCGTCAAATGACACGGGCGTCAACTCATCAAACCATTTGCGTGTATTGACCGGATCGACGGATTTGACCCGTTCGAGTATGCGATCCAAAATCTCTGTTGTATCTTGCACTACCACCAGTACCCTCGTTTATCGTGATCGGCCAAAAGGCGCCGAATATGAGATTTTCATTGTCCAAAACAAGCTCCGACGGAAAATATAGCCGTTTTTCTGCTGGTAAGCCGGTTGTTATCTCCGTCGTCAGCCGATTGGCCACTGTAGCGACCGGGCGGGCGGTTGTCAAAGAAATTTGTCGCAGCCCTCATAAGCGCGCATAATCGGTCATTTAAACAGTGGGACACCGTCAGACAATCGATCCGTCGCAAACAGTCAATGTGGGGTTAATCCGACTGCGAGACCAGCATCGCCTCAGCCACAGACGCAGCCCGATCGGCGCCGATCAATTGCCGCACCAGCTCCAGCGCAAAGTCCATCGCCGTTGCCGGTCCCTGGCTGGTGATGCAGCGGTCCTCCACCACCACGCGCTGGCCGGCTTTTTCGGAATTGGGCAGTTTGTCGGCCATCGACGGATAGCAGGTCGCGTAGTTGGGCAGCAAATGGTGATGGGCCAGCACCACCGCCGGCGCGGCACAAATCGCCGCATACCAGCGGCCGCGCTGTTTCTGTGCTTTGAGCAGGTCGATCAGCGGCGTGCTGTCGCGCAGCTGCTCGGCTCCCGGCATTCCGCCGGGCAGGACGATGCAGTCATACTCCTTGCCGGTGCATTGATCGATCTGCGCATCGGCAACCAGCTTGACCCCGCGCGAGGCGGTGATATTCAGCGCGTTGACCGAGGCCACGGTCACCTTGGCCCCGGCCCGCCGCAGCACGTCAATGATCGTTACCGCTTCCAGTTCCTCGGATCCATCTGCAATCGCTACAAGAATGTTCGTCGCCATCGTACACCTTTCCGGTCTTCTGGACCTCTGTTTTCAGTTCCCTACAGCAGCGGACGCACGGTCCAAAAGGTCTTATACACCGCATCGAGAACAACTGCAAACACATAATTCAGCGCCAAAATGGTCATAAAGCTGCCGACAAACGCCTCGGTACAGGCCTGGCCGACCCCTTCGGCCCCTTCCCGGCAGGTAAAGCCCTTATAGCAGCCGATCAGCGCGATCGCACCCCCGAAAAAAAGCCCCTTGAGAATGCCCGTTCCAATGTCCCATAATTCCACGCCCTGGGCGCTGTATTCCCAATAGGCCCCGGCATTGATCCCAAGTTCGAAAACACTGACATAATAGCCCCCCAAAATCCCCAACAAGTCGGCATAAATAATCAACACCGGCGTCAGCAGCAAACACGCCAGCACCCGC
>SKKI01000315.1 GCA_007121565.1 Phycisphaerae bacterium | reverse complement strand
CGTCCAAAAAAGAGGTTTAATCCAAAACGGTTTTGGTGTACAATCGAGGCCCGTCAGAGAGGTTCAGGTGGTTTTTGGCCCTTTTGTGGGGTGTTGTTTTGTTTTTGGGAGTTTCACGATGAGCAAAAAAGTACTGATTATCGGCGCCGGCGGCGTGGGAAACGTGGTCGTACACAAGTGCGCCCAGGTTCCTGAGGTATTTTCGGAGATCATTCTGGCCAGTCGGACCCTGGCCAAGTGCGACGCGATTGCCGCCAACGCTGCCCGGCCTGTACGGACCGATCAGGTTGATGCCAATGACGCCTCGCAAGTAACGGCGCTGATTGAAAAATACAGGCCCGATGTGGTGATCAATGTCGCCTTGCCATATCAGGATTTGCCGATTATGGACGCATGTCTGGAGACGGGGACCGATTACCTGGATACGGCCAACTATGAGCCGCCCGAAGAGGCGACATTTGAATATAAGTGGCAGTGGGCCTATCACGACCGCTTCAAAGATGAAGGAATTATGGCGTTGCTGGGCAGCGGCTTTGACCCGGGCGTGACCAATGTCTTCTGCGCCTACGCGCAAAAACATTATTATGACGAAATCCACACTGTGGACATTGTCGATTGCAACGCCGGCGAGCACGGCAGGGCGTTCGCGACGAATTTCAATCCTGAAATCAATATCCGCGAGGTCACCCAAAAAGGGCGATACTGGGAAAACGGCCAATGGGTGGATGTCGATCCGCTCAGTGTTCGCAAAGATATCGATTACCCGCAGATCGGACGGCGCGCGTCGTACCTGATGTATCACGAGGAACTGGAATCGCTGGTCCGGCATATCAAAGGACTCAAGCGCATCCGTTTCTGGATGACCTTCAGCGAGCAGTATCTGACCCACCTGCGGGTACTGGAAAATGTCGGGATGACCCGCATTGACGAGGTGGAGTTCGAGGGCCGCAAAATCGTGCCGCTGAAGTTCCTCAAGGCCCTGCTGCCCGATCCGGGATCGCTGGGGCCCACCTACACCGGCAAAACCTGCATCGGCGTTATGTTTGACGGCCTCAAAGACGGCCGGCGCAAGCAGATGATGATTTACAACTCCTGCGACCATGCCAAGTGCTACCAGGAGGTCGGCGCCCAGGCGGTGCCGTATACCACCGGCGTACCGGCGATGATCGGGGCCAAGATGATGCTCGAGGGCACGTGGCGCGGCGCCGGGGTGTTCAACATCGAAGAGTTTGACCCCGACCCCTTCATGGCCGATTTGAACCAATACGGCCTGCCCTGGGAGATCGTCGAGGGAAAGTCCATCGAATTGTAGCACGGGCATCTTGCCCGTGAAATTCGTGTCCTAAGGCCATCTTGGCCGTGCCATATTCAAATTTTAGAGGTTGCCCATAATTGAGGATTGAGCGTTTTGTCGATCCTCTCTCAAAGCGTTAGAATGGTTTTGAATCGGAACGTTTTACCATCAATCCGGGAGTTTAGTATGACAGCAGCGATTATTGACGGCAAGCAAGTGGCCGCGGATATGCGGTCGGAATTGAAAGAGAAGGTCGCCCGTCTCAAGGCCAGGGGTGTTACGCCGGGGCTGGCGGTGATATTGGTCGGAGACGACCCGGCCTCCAGGTCCTATGTCACGGCCAAGGAAAAGGCCTGCGCCGATATCGGGATGCACTCGGCGGACAATCGCCTCGGTGCCGAGACCTCCGAGGCCGAGCTGCTGGCCTTGATCGACGCATACAACGCCGATCCGGCGATTCACGGCATCCTGGTTCAGCTTCCGCTGCCGGATCATATCGACGAGGACAAGGTGCTGCTGGCCGTGGACCCGGACAAAGACGTAGACGGCTTTCATCCGGTCAATGTCGGCAGGATGGTGGTCGGCCAGGACGCCTTTTTGCCCTGCACGCCGCATGGGGTGGTCCAACTGCTGCTGCGAAGCGGAGTGGAGCTTTCCGGCGCCGAGGTGGTCATCGTCGGGCGCAGCAACATCGTCGGCAAGCCGCTGGCCAATATGCTCATCCAGAAAAGCGACACCGGCAACGCGACGGTCACCGTCTGCCATACCCGCACGAAAAATATCGCCGAGCACACCCGACGCGCCGACATTGTCGTCGCCGCCGCCGGCCGGCCCAATACCGTCACCGCCGAGATGGTCAAAGACGGCGCGGTCGTCATTGACGTCGGCGTCAACCGCGTCGAGGACGCAAGCAAAAAGAAAGGCTACCGCCTGGTCGGTGATGTGGACTTCGAGGGCGTCAGCAAAAAGGCACGCCTGATTACCCCCGTCCCCGGCGGCGTCGGCCCGATGACCATCACGATGCTGCTGTACAACACCGTCCTGTCGGCCGAAATTGCGATCTGCACAGAGAGCTAACCACACAACCTGTTGCGCCCAATTACGGCAAGCCAAAGGGCATTGAATCCTCTAAACATCCGGTTATAATGGCCGGCTATGGATAAAGAATTGAAAAACTCTGTCGGGCTCGTTCAGACGCAGCACATCCGTGTTGTCGAGGCCGATGCGCCGCTGGAGCTGCGCTGCGGCAAGCAGCTGGGCCCGATTGATGTGGCCTACGAGACCTACGGCGAGCTGTCGCCGGAAAAGGACAATGTCATCCTGATCTGCCACGCGCTCAGCGGCG
>SKKI01000019.1 GCA_007121565.1 Phycisphaerae bacterium | reverse complement strand
GCCCGCCATCGGCCAGTGGCTGGAATACACCAACGTACCCGTCATTCTGCTGGATATTGCAAGCGCCGAAGGCGGCACGCTGGACGGCATTATCGGGATGAATCTGTTTGCCGAGTACAATCTGATTCTCCGCGGCGGCGGGTTTTTCCTCGAGGACGACCCAGTGCTGGAGTTTCAGCGGATCGATTCGCCACTGACCGCCGATATTGCCCCGCTCGGCGGCGACGGCGTGGTCGATTATCACGACTTTGCCGTGTTCAGCGAAGCCTGGCTGACCGATGACACGCACCCCGACTGGAATCCGCTTGCCGATTTTACAGCCAACGGGTATATCAACATCGCCGATCTGTTGATCCTGGCCGACCAGTGGCTTATCGGAGCGACGCCCTGAGGGACCCGTCAGCCGGCAATGGTGTGCATCATAATCGCCCACCGGCTGTGCGGCGAAAGCAGCCCTTCGGGGGGAAGCAGCAAAATGTCATCGCCCCTGGCGGCCCAGCCGTTGTCAAGACAGAGCGCCTCGACCTGCTCCAGCCAGGCGGCCATATCCCGCGGCGCCGCGGCGTGAACACTGAGCACGCCGTAATAAAAGGCCAACTGCCGGGCAACCCGGGCATCGGGGCACAGGGCCAGTATCGGCACATCCGGACGGGCCTTGCTCAGCAGGCGTGCCACCTGGCCGGAGACCGTCCAGGCGACAATCAGACGGGCATCGAGACGGTCGAGCATCATCGCCACCGCCCGGGTCACCGCCTCGCGGTCGTGCAGTTCCGGCAGGGTCTCAATGGTCGGCCGCGGCGCTTCGCTCGTGTCCAGAGACCGCTCGGTCACCCGGCAGGCATGCGCCAGAAACTCGACCGCCTGAATCGGCCAGTCGCCGACGGCCGTCTCGCCGGAGAGCATCACCGCGTCGGCATAATCCATCACCGCGTTGGCCACATCGGACACCTCGGCCCGCGTCGGCACGGGATTGTGAATCATTGATTGCAGGACCTGGGTCGCGACAATGACCGGTTTGCCGAAGCGGCGGCCCAGGGCTGTCATCTGTTTCTGGGCCGCCGGCACATGCGCCAAGTCCATTTCCACACCCAAATCGCCCCGCGCCACCAGCAGCGCATCGGAGGCGTGAAGGATCGAGGCGATATGTTTCACCGCCGCGGGTTTTTCAATCTTGGCGACAACACGGATGGGACTGTTGGCCTCGGTGAGGGTTTTGCGGAGCGTGAAAATCTCTTCGGCCCGCTGCACAAAACTCAGGGCCAGGTAATCCAGATCATTGTCAATCGCCCACCGGACATACTCCCAGTCCCGCTCGGTGATGGCCGGCAGGTTCAAATCGGTATCGGGCAGATTGACCCCCTTGCCGGTGGAGATCGTTCCGCCGACCTGTACGGTGCAGATAAGACGATCCGCCTCTTTGTCGGCGACGACCAGTCGAATCGTACCGTCATCGATCAAGATCCGCTCGCCGATTTTGATATCCGAGACAAGCTGCGGAGCGGTGATGCCGAAGCTGTGGGGTGTCCCCTGCTCGCTGTCGGCACGAATGATAACCTGCTCGTCGATTTCAAGCCGTCCTTCGGGGGCAATCGTTGCGGCGCGAATCTTCGGCCCGCACAAATCCCCCATCACGCACACCGCCCAGGCAGCGGTTTTGCTCAGCCGGCGAATACGATCCAGCGTCTGCTGATGCGATGCGAAATCGCCGTGCGAAAAATTCAGCCGAAACACCGTCACCCGACGGTCGATCAGCGCCTGGATCATCTGTTCCGAAGCCGTTGCCGGCCCGACCGTTGCGACGATGGTTGTTTTGGTAATCATGCAGCCTCCCGCAGGCCGTATCGTGTCAGGAGTTCAATGACGCTCGAATGCGGGCAATGCGCTCAAGCGTTTGACGTATGTGGTCGGCCAGTTGCTCAAACTGCTTCTGCCGGACACGTTCTTGCGTGATGAGTGTGCTGCCCATGCCGATACAGGCCACGCCCGCGGCCAGCCACTCGGTCAGACTTTCGTCGGTCGGCGAGACGCCGCCGGTGGGCATAATCTCCGTCCACGGCATCGGCCCTTTGACGGATTTGACGAATGCCGGGCCGCCGACGCAACCGCCGGGAAAGACCTTGCAAATCTCCACGCCCAGAGCGTGTGCCCGGTGGATTTCCGAGGCCGAACCGCAGCCGGGACAATAGGCAATCTTTCGCGTGTTGCACAGCACCGCGGTGCTCTCATCCAGCACCGGGCCGACAACAAAGTCAGCCCCGGCGGCGATATACAGCGCCGCGGTCGGCGCATCGATCACTGAACCGACCCCCAGCACCAACTCCGGCAGCGACGCATCGCGAAACTCTGCCAGCCGCCCAAAAACATCCGCCGCCCGGTCGCCGCGGTTGGTAAACTCCACAACCGTCGCTCCGCCGGCAAAACAAGCCTCCGCGATGTGAATCGCAATGTCAGGATCGCTTTGATAATACACCGGAACCAGCCCGGTATGTTTCATCCGCGCCAGCGTTTCAAGCCGTCCATGCCGTGCCATAGCTGTTCACTCCCTTTGAAGTAGTAACGTTCGGTTCAAGTGGAATCTCAGCTTTCGATCAGATTCAGCAGATTCGGCAGCCACATCGACAGCGGCTCCCAATAGGTAATG
>SKKI01000024.1 GCA_007121565.1 Phycisphaerae bacterium | reverse complement strand
TGTGAGCGAGCTGGCTTACGACTATCGCAGCGGCATCGGTACCGACATCCATCGGCTCGTTCCGGATCGACCGCTGATGCTCGGCGGCGTGCACATCCCCTTTCCGCTGGGACTTTTGGGCCACAGCGACGGCGATGCGGTCCTGCACGCCGTCATCGATGCCCTGCTGGGCGCCGCCGGTCTGGGCGATATCGGCACCTGCTTTCCCGATACCGACCCCCAATGGAAGGATGCCGCCAGCGGCGATCTGGTACTGCTTGTTCGCGATCAGATCCAGAAACATCACTGGCAGGTCGTCAATATCGATCTGGTCATCCACGCCGAGCAGCCCAAACTCGGCCCCTACAAAGGCCAGATCCGCCGGTCTGTGGCCGGCCTGATTGACATCGATTTTGCCAATGTTAACGTCAAGGCCAAAACCGCCGAAGGTCTTGGCCCCGTCGGGCAGGGCGCCGCCATCGCGACCGATGCTATCGTCCTGCTTAAAAGACGCCTGAAATAGCCCATTTCCATGGAAACCCTTCCCGATACCCCTTTTTGTCAACATGTATCCCGGCGTGCCAGTCAAGCATAAATTGACAAGTGAAGATTCCTCAGGATTTGGGGTTATCGCCATTCGGAATGTAATCTCTGCGGTCGGTCATGATCCGCCAGACGATATGGCACAGTTTGCTGGCTATTCGTTCGGCTTGCTGCGCAATCGTGTTGTTGGACGCACGGTATTGGCTGTCCGGGGCTATAATGCCTCCGGTTTGCAGAGGTTTTTGGCCTCGGCGGCGACCCGTCCGCAGTTCTTACACATAAAGTTTCCGTCCCGGACAAGCGTCTTGTAGTCTTCGGTATGGCTTGTCTGGAATCCAAGATTTGTCAGATAACATAAGTGTTTGTCGTGTCCGGGATGGGGCATGTCGGCTTTTTCCATGGGTTCGGTCTCCTGAAAATGTGTTACAACTTTGTTTGGTCTCGCAATACGCTGCTTACTGATCCGCAATCAAGCTCACCGTCCATAAACCCTGAAAAGGTCATGTATGGACACTTTCTTTCAAAAATCGGCCCGCCGCTTCCATCAGGGTTTCCGACAGGGTGGGGTGGGGATGAATCGTGTGGGCCAGATCCTGGGCGACCGCTCCCATTTCAATGGCAAGCGCGCCTTCGGAGATCAGTTTTCCGGCATCGCTGCCCGCAATGGCCATGCCTAAAATGCGTCCGGTGTCCCGATCAAGCACCAGCTTGGTAAATCCTTTATCCTGGCCCATGGTCAACGCCCGGCCTGAGGCCGCCCACGGAAATGTCGCGGTCTCCACCTCTAGGCCTTGCTCGTGTGCCTGGCGTTCGCTCAGGCCGCAACCGGCAATTTCAAGTTCGGTATATTCCACAAACGGAATCACCCTGGGGTCAAACGCCGCCGGCCTGCCGGCGATTGTCTCGGCGGCGACGCGACCTTCGTGCGTCGCTTTATGGGCGAATTGCGGGTTGCCGGTCACATCGCCGATGGCGAAAATCGCCGCGTCGCTGGTCTGCCGCTGCTCATCGACAACGATAAAACCTTTGTCGTCCATCTCGACATCCGTGTGCTCCAGGCCGATCCCATCGGTATTGGGTTTGCGTCCTACCGCGACCAGAATTTTATCGTATGTTTGACCGCCGGGCTTCTGTCCATCGCCTTCAAAGTCAACCTGCAGTCCGTTGTCGGTCGGCTCACACCGCGTGACTTTCGTGTTGAGCATAATGGCCTCAAAACAGTCGCTCAGGTATTTTTTCAGCAGGGACGCAATGTCCTGATCGCTGCCGGGCAGCAATTGCGGCGCCATTTCCACAACCGTGACCCGGCTGCCGAGGCGGGCATAAATATTGGCCTGCTCCAGGCCGATATAGCCGCCGCCGATTACCAGCAGCGTCTTCGGGATATCCCGGATTTCCAGGGATGACGTGGAATCCATGATCAGCGGCGAATCAGTGGGAAGGTTGGGCAAGCTGACATTGCGTGCGCCGGTAGCAATAATTGCCTTTTCAAAGGCGATCTCTTCGGTTGTGTTGTTTTCTTTGTCTTCAACCGTCAGTGCGCGATGTCCGGTGAATGTCCCGATGCCGCGGATATACTCGATTTTCCGCTTCTTACACAGGCTTCCCAGACCACGGGTCAGCTTTGACACCACGCCGTCTTTCCAGTCTCGCAGTTGATCCAGATCAATCTCCGGCGGCCCGAAACGAATGCCCCAGGCTTGTGCCTGCCGGGTCTCTTTGATGAGTTTGGCGACGTGCAGCAGGGCCTTGGACGGAATACAGCCGCGATACAGACAGACGCCGCCGGGGTTTGGGGCCTCGTCGATCAGGGTTACCTTGACGCCCAGATCCGCTGCGCGAAACGCCGCGGCGTACCCGCCCGGCCCGGCGCCGAGGACAACAAGCTCTCGGGTGTGGTGGCTTTTACGCATAATGGCAATTCACCTTAAAGGTTTAATCAAACGCCAGTAAAAACGGATTTTCCAGGTATTCGGCAATTCTGCGAAGAAATGTCAGCCCTTGGACACCATCGATCAGCCGATGATCATAGGAAAGCGACAGCGGCAGGATCAGCCGAGACTCGGGCCCGCCGTCAGCCGTAAACGGCTTGCGGACAGCGCGCGAAATGCCCAGGATAGCGA
>SKKI01000057.1 GCA_007121565.1 Phycisphaerae bacterium | reverse complement strand
TCAAACTGACCGATGGTCAGTTTGAGTGTTTAACCATTTCCCGCTTGCCTGCACCGGGATTATCAGAAAAATCGGATCGTTCTATGGTGATAACGGAATCTGTTAGTGTCGCTGAAAAGATCATGTTGATTGTACCTGGCCACTGTCGGGCGAGGACATTGATGACCTGTGCCGCTGCGCGGTAGGGAGCATGCACATGGCCAGACCTTTCACATTACTTATCAAACCGGCCGGGCCGGACTGCAATATCGACTGTGCGTACTGCTTTTATGTCTGCAAGAATGAACTGTTCGGCCGCGGCGCGCATCGGATGAGCCCGGCTGTCCAGGAGCAGCTTGTCAAGAACTATCTATCGCTGGGTTTCGAGCAGAACAGCTTTGCCTGGCAGGGTGGAGAGCCAACGCTGATGGGGCTGGATTTTTATAAGCGACTGGTCGAGCTGCAAACGAAATACGGCCGCAGCGGCCAGGCGGTAACCAACGCCCTGCAAACCAACGCGACCTTGCTGGATGACGACTGGTGCGCCTTTCTGGCCGAGTATAAGTTCCTGACCGGCATCAGCGTGGACGGCCCCAGAGAGCTTCACGACGTGTATCGCAAAGACCGCGCCGGTAATGGAACGTTTGACCGGGTGATGCAGGGCATCGACACTTGCCGCAAGCACAAGGCAGAGTTCAATATTCTCGTACTGCTGAACGATGTCAATGTCCGGCATCCCGATCTGCTGTACGATTTTTTCCAGTCGAATGATGTTCGTTATCTTCAGTTTGTCCCGTGCGTGGAACGGGATCCACACGATCGGACCCAAGCGGCCCCCTTCAGTATCACGCCGGAGCAGTACGGGCGGTTTATGTGCCGTATTTTTGATTTGTGGATGGCCGAAGGGGTTCGCAAACGCAGCATTCGGCTGTTCGACAGCCTGCTCAGTTTCTTGCTGGGCGGACCGCATACGGAATGCACCTTTGCCCGGCGATGCAACGATTATATCGTGATTGAACACAACGGCGATGCCTTTTGCTGCGATTTTTATGTCACCGAACAGACGCGGCTGGGCAGCATTATGGACACGCCGATCGAGCAGTTGGCCGGCAGCTCACTGAAACGCGCCTTTGCCCGCAAGAAATCAGAGATCGCCAATACGTGTCTGGTCTGCCGCTTTCTGGACATCTGTCGCGGCGGCTGCCCCAAAGACCGGGCCATGCTGACCGGCACACACAAAACGCCGAGCTATTTCTGTGAGGGCTACAAGATATTCTTTGACTATGCTTTGCCGCAGCTTTACACCCTTGCCCGTAAATTGCAAGAAGGACAGATATAAATAACAAGATTACACGTCAATTCAAAATTAGAATTAAACATTCAAAATCATCTTTGCTCGCTGCTTCCTGCTCTAACTGTTCAACACCTTGCCCAGTGCCTTGCAGAATCCATCCAGATGGTCCCGGCTGTGGTCGGCCTGTACGGAAATTCGAAGCCGGGCGGTATTAGGCGGCACGGTCGGCGGGCGGATCGCGGCCGCGTAATAGCCGGCCTCATACAGGGCCGACGAGACCGCCAGTGCCGTTTCGGAGGCGCCCAGCAGAACGGGGATGACATGGGTTGTACTCTGTCCGATATCCAGCCCCATTCCGGTCAACTGCTCTCGCAGATACGCGGCGTTGTCCTGCAGCCGCTGTCGCCTTTGGGGCTCGGCCTGAATGATCGACAGCGCCTCAACAGCCCCTGCCGCGATGCCCGGCGGCGGCGCGGTCGTGAAAATAAACGGCCGAGCGGTGTTGATCAGATAATCGATCACCACCTGCGGCCCGGCCACAATCCCGCCGCCGGCCGCCAGAGCCTTGCCCAACGGTGCGACAACGAGGTCAACGTGATCCAATATTCCCTGCTCCTGGCACAGCCCTGCGCCGCCTGCCCCCAGACAGCCCAGCCCATGGGCCTCATCGACAATCAGAATCGCCCCGTACCGCCGCTTCAAGTCAACAAGCAGTTCCAGATCGGCACTGTCCCCATCCATCGAAAAAACGCTTTCGGTCACGATAAACCTGCGGCGATAGTGCCCCTGGGCCAGATAGTACTCCAGCCGCTGGGGCCGGTCGCGGCGATACGTGCGAAATTCAGCCGGGCAGGCCCGCACCGCGTCAATGATCGAGGCGTGGTCATAGCGATCCATCAGCACCAGGTCGCCCTTTTGCGGCAGGGCCGTCAGCAGCGCCTGGTTGGCCGCCCAGCCGCTGGGCAGATACAGCGCGGCGGCTTTGCCCAGAAAATCGGCCATCGCCTGCTCAAGCTCACAATGCGGCCGCATCGTACCGCTGATCAGCCGGGCTGCGGCCGAGCCAAACCCGTAGTCACGCATCGCCCGGCAAGCGGCCTCGACAATACGCCGGTCGCCGGCCAGGTTCAGATAGTTGTTGCTGCAAAACAGCACCTTTTCGCTGCCGTCGGCCAGCCGCACCACAGGCCCCTGCGGCGAATCGACGCAAAGACAGCGCCGCAGCAGATGCCCGTCCCGCAGCCGGTCAAGTTCGTCGGCTAAATAAGCAAAATCCGTCATCTTCAAATTTACAGTTGAACTGAATAGTGTTTTGGGCGATATTATAGCAGATAGACACAATTTTCACGAATTGTAATTCATATACAGGTATTTATGAGCATTTATGAC
>SKKI01000140.1 GCA_007121565.1 Phycisphaerae bacterium | reverse complement strand
TCTTGAAGTCCTGCCGCTTGCAGCGTCGCATATAGTTCAGCAAAAATGTCGGCGTGGCAAACAGCAGTGTGCAACTGTCCTGCCCGGCCATCCGGCCGACGAGCGTACCGTCCAGCGGATTGGGCACATAGCTGACCGCAATGCCCATCTTGATCGGCAGCCAGAGCGTACAGGTCAGCCCGAAGGAATGAAACAGCGGCAGTACCGCGCAGATCCGGTCGCTGCGATACACCCGAAAGCCCATCAGTACCATCTCGAGGTTGGACAGGATATTAGAGTGTGTCAATTCGACGCCTTTGGGCCGGCCGGAACTGCCCGATGAGAACAGAATCGCCGCGGTATCGTCTGTGTGTGCCTGCCGGCTGCGCGTCAGTGCCGCGGCCGGGCAAAACAGCGCCTTGAACAATGCCCGCCGCTTGTCGGCGCCGCTGATGCCCGCGGCCAGATCCTCCAGAAAGACCGCGCCGGGCAGCGTTTCCGGGGCCATTTGCAGCTTGTCCAGGAACGCCCGGCTGGTCAGGATAGTCATCAGCTCGGCGTGTTCGATCATATACGCCCGATCTTCTTTTGAGACCGCATAAGACAGGTTGACCGCCGTTTTGTTCAGCATCGCCGCGGCCAGGTTGGCCAGCGCCCCGCCGACGGTCGGCGGCAGAAAAATGCCGATGCGCCCCTGCCCGTCGGTCATCGGCTCCAGTTTGTGCGCCAGGGCGGTCGCGCCGATCAGCGCCTTGCCGTAGGAGACGCGTTTGCCGGTGGTATCCGAGGCAAAGGCTCGCAGCCAGTGCCGCCGAGCCGAGCGGACAAACATCCTGCCGAGTGTCCGGGACGGCTCTTTTTTATCCATAAAGTAGTCCACCGAGAGCTGCTCAATCGCCCGGCGGATTGCCGGAGAAGAGGCGGTCGACTCCATCGGCGGGCCGAAACAGGCCGCGACCTTCCGCCGCGGCGGCCAGGGAAACGCTCCCAGCAGCCGGCCGTGATAATAGCTTAAAATACTGCCCCACAGCCCGCCCAGGTAGGCCGGAATGATCGGGTACGCAGTTCCGCGGGCGACCTTTTCGAAGCCCGCGCGAAACCGCCCCATCATCCCGTTGCGTGTGATGGCCCCTTCGGCAAAGATGCATACCAGGTCGCCCTCATCCATCGCCTGGCGCGCCTGGCGAATGGCGGCCACCATTTTCTTGGGCGAATCCTTGGCGCTGACGGGAATGAGCCGGCCCAGTCGAAACAGCCAGTTGGCCCACCACAACTGCTCGTAAATCGTCCGGTCGATCATAAACCGGATGCGCCGCTGCTGGGTGGCCAGCAGGATAAACGGATCGACCCACGAGACATGGTTGGAGACAATCAGCGCCCCGCCTTCGGTCGGGACGTGCTCAACGCCGACCATGCGAATACGATACAGCGCCTGGGTCAGCATCACCAGCATCGTCCGAAACATAAAATCCGGCAGCCGGATGATCGTTATCCCCGCCAGGGCCAGCGTGATCAGGCCCATGACCCAAAAGACGGTACTGACCGAGACATTCAACAGGTCACAGATATACAAGATCGCCCCGGCCAGCGCGACGCCCACCCAGCCGATCCACTTGGAGGCCCCGATGACCCGGCCGCGTACCGCATCGGGGCAGCGAAGCTGGATAAACGAATTAATCGGCACGATGAACAGCCCGCAACTGACGCCGAACAGGCCGACCATGACAACGACCAGACCCAGTCCCGCAAGCGGAGCGACCGCGACGATATGCCGCGTTACCCCCAGCCCCGTTGCCATCAGCGCCATCCCCAGCGCGCCGATGGGAATCAGGCCGATCTCGACAGTGCGCCGGGAGATGCGCCCGGCCAGGTACGAGCCCAGCCCGATACCAATGGCGGCGAACAAGAACAGATACCCGCTTTGCGTGTCCGTCAGGCCCAGGTCGTTCATCCCGTAGGGGATCATCCCGATTTGCGCAAAGCCGGCAACCAGCAGAAAATAGGCCGCCGCGAAAATCGCCAGAATCAACTGCCGATCATGCCAGACCGCTTGCAGGGCCCGGTGAATATCCTTGACGAAAAACAGCGACATCGTTTCGCCGGTGACCCGCGGCGCAGTGCGCTGGATGTGGATGCTGGTCCAGAGCCCGACCACCGCGATGACCACGCACACCAGCGCGGCCAACACAAAGTCCGGACGCACCATCGAGGCCAGAAACGGGGCCGCCGCGGTGCCGATGACAATCGACAGATAGGTCAGCCCCTCGAGGTAGCTGTTGGCTCGCGAGACCTTCTCCCGCTCGACCAGCTCGGGGATAATACCGTATTTGCACGGCCCGAAAAATGCGCTTTGGGTGCACATCAGAAATAAGACCCCATAAATGCCGTAGCGGCTGTTGAAATAAAAGGCCGCCAGGGCCAGCAGCATTACCGTCAGCTCGGCCCATTTGACCAGGACGATGATGGTGCGCTTGGAAAAGCGGTCGGCCAGCACACCGGCCGGCGCGGTAAACAGCAGAAACGGAATCACAAAGACCAGCCCCGTCAGCGAGGTGATGCGCTGGGCGTGTTCGTCACCCAGCAGGCCGATAAGAAAAAACACCATCAGCCAGCGGAATATATTGTCGTTCAGCGCACCGAGAAACTGCGTGGCATTGTGCCAGCGGAAGGATGGACTGGTTCGATTG
>SKKI01000168.1 GCA_007121565.1 Phycisphaerae bacterium | reverse complement strand
CGCACGTCATTGTCGGTGGTCAGCAGCTCGACCGCCAGGCGCGCGTGCCCCATCCGGCCGGCGGCATTGAGCATCGGGGCCAGCCGAAAGGCGACATCGTAGCTGTTGACCTGATCGCCGGCAAGCTGGGCGGTCTGGACCAGGGCGCGAATACCGGTCAGGCTGGAATTTTCCACCGCCCGCAGTCCGTAGCCGGCCAGCACGCGATTTTCCCCCCGCAAGTCCACCACATCGGCGATCGTCCCGATGCCGGCCAGCGTCGTGGCGTTGAGCAGAAATTGCCGCAGGGCCTCGGGGATGCGTCCGCCCTGCTTGTGCGCCTCGGCCACGCCCCAGGCCAGCTTGAAGGCGACCATCGCGCCGGATGAGGCAGGGTTGGGGTAATCCTCCAGAAGCGGATGGACAATCGCGGCGGCCTGCGGCAGCGTCCGGCCGGGCTGGTGGTGATCGGTGATGATGGTCTCCATGCCCAATTCAGCGGCCAGCGCCGCTTCGCGCACCGCCGTGATGCCGCAATCGACCGTGATCATAAGCCGGGTGCCCGCCTCGGCCAACTGCCGCACGGCCCGGTCGTTGAGCCCGTAGCCCTCATCGACGCGATGGGGAATGTAATAGTCCACATCGGCCCCAAGCATCTGCAGCAGATGCCACAAAATCGCCACCGAGGTAATCCCGTCCACGTCATAATCGCCGTAAATCGCGATTTTTTCCTTATCGCTGACCGCTTGCATGACCCGATGTACCGCGGCGGTCAGGCCGGGCATCTGTCGGGGTTCAAGCAGGTCGGTCAGCTTGGGCGACAAAAAACAGCGCGCGTGAGGAATTTCTGCCAGATCGCGATTCAACAGAACTTGCGCAAACAGCGGGCTGACACTGAGCTGCTCAGACAGCGCCTGCGCATCGGCACGGGCAGGGCGAACCTGCCATATCTTTTTTTGCATCCCTGCGACGGTCTTTTTCATCGCTCCCGAGTATCCCGTAATAATCGTTTCTGTTTACCAGCCGACAGTATATCGCCCCTCAGACCGCAGGTCAATAAAACAGTGTCGTCCACAGCAATTCCGCAACTTTTCGTATCGGGTTTTGGTCTCCCGTTATCTTTTATTGTTTGCCCTTTTTCTTTTGTCTTTTGTCTTGTATAATTTTACAGGTGTGGTCTGATGAGGTGTTTTATGATAGAATATACTCACTTAAAACAGTTTATTCGGGATATTCCGGACTTTCCCCGGCCGGGGATATTGTTTCGGGACATCACCCCCCTGCTGTCGGATCAGGCGGCCTTGACGGCGGCGATTGACGCGTTGGCCGGGCCGTTTGAAAATGACGGCATCGATCTGGTCGCAGCGGTCGAGGCGCGGGGATTTATCTTCGGCTCGGCGGTTGCTCAGCGGATTGGCGCCGGCTTTGTGCCCATCCGCAAGCGCGGCAAGCTGCCCTGGCAGACCGCCCGGCTCAGCTACGATCTGGAATACGGGCAGGATACGATTGAAGTCCATCGCGACGCGGTCGGCGGCGGCAGGCGTGTGCTGATGATCGACGATCTGCTGGCCACCGGCGGAACCATGGTCGCGGCCTGTAAGCTGATCGAATCGCTGGGCGCCACCATCACGGGCCTGACCTTCCTGGTCGAGCTGTCCGCCCTGGCCGGCCGCGACCTGTTGCAATCCTACCGTATCCACAGCGTAATAAAATACTAAACCATGAAGCACATAAAGAAGAAAACTTAAAACTTCGTATTCTTCATGGGTTTACACAACGAGGAGTAATTGAATTGACGCAGACGATGTTGAATGTGCTTGTCCCGGCCGCGGCCCAAAGCAGCTATCCGATTTGCATCGGGGCGGGGTTTTTGGATGCGTTGTGGACGACGATTGAGGCCGCCCAGCCGGGGCGAAGGCCGTTTGTGGTCACCGATGCCAATCTGGTCAAAGCCGGGCTGCTCCGGCGGTTCTTGGCCGGGCGGGATGTGCCGTGTTATGTCATTGACCCGCCGGGCGAGCCGTCCAAGCATATCCAGACCGTCACCGCCATCGTCGAGGCGATGGAACAGGCCTACCTGGGGCGGGACAGCCTGGTCGTCGCGCTGGGCGGCGGGACGGTCGGCGATGTGGCCGGCTTTGCCGCGGCGATCTTCAAACGCGGCGTACCCGTGGTGCAGATCCCCACCACAACCGTTGCCCAGGCCGACTCGTCGGTCGGCGGCAAGACCGGCGTGGACAGCACGCGAAGCAAAAACGCCTTCGGCTGCTTCTGGCACCCGGCGGCGGTGTATATCGACGTCGACACCCTGACCACCCTTGATGACCGCCAGTACCGCGCCGGGCTGGTCGAGTCGGTCAAGCACGCCGCGATTGCCGACGCGGCGTATTTCGCGTATATCGAGGACAACATCGAGGCCGTTTTGGCCCGCGACGCGGCGGCGCTGGAGCATATCGCCGTTGCAAACTGCCGCATCAAGGCCGCGGTCGTGGCCGAAGACCCGACCGAAAAAAACAAACGCCGCATCCTCAACTACGGCCACACGCTCGGCCACGCCGTCGAGACGGCCAGCGGCTTTTCCCTCCTGCACGGCGAGGCGGTGGCCGTCGGGATGATCGCCGCCGGCCTGATCGAAGAGGCGATGGGCCTGGTCGCGGACGGCCGTACCGCACGGATCGGCCGCCTGCTGG
>SKKI01000179.1 GCA_007121565.1 Phycisphaerae bacterium | reverse complement strand
GATGCTGAAGCTGCGCATGGGGTTTCAACCTAGCCCAATGAGCATCACGGCGATTCAGAATCTCGTTGCCGGGGCTGTCGAGGGGTTAAGTTCTGAGAATGTAACCGTTGCCGACAGTCAGGGCAGGATGCTCACCGGCCGCAAGAACAATGACCCGATCGCCGGCGGGGCATCGACCTATAAAGAGTACAAGACCGCCGTCGAACAGGAGATGACC
Organism: Phycisphaerae bacterium; assembly: GCA_007121565.1. Lineage (GTDB taxonomy): Bacteria > Planctomycetota > Phycisphaerae > Sedimentisphaerales > Anaerohalosphaeraceae > T3Sed10-213. Next base: position 10,058 of record SKKI01000179.1, on the reverse strand, counting down.
GAGCGGCTGCTGCGTTCGCTTGATCTGGTGCTCGGCTCGGGACGCGCGACGGTGATGGCCAGTGCGATGCTGGATATGACCCAGGAAACCGTTGTCAGCACGACGTACGAGAAGGGCATTCCGCTGGAAGAGACAATCGACGAATCCTCGACGACCCAGGAGGCGCTGGTGGATGAAGAGGGCCGGGCGACCTCGCCGGGCAGCAACGAGCGGACCGGCAGCACCGTCAGTAAGTTTAAGCTGCCCGAGACGCGCACCACGCGCACGACAGTGCCGGGACGGGTCACGGGCTGGTCGGTGGCGGTGGTAGCGGATTTGAGCCGGCCGGCGGCAGTGCAGGGCGAGCCAGAGGATGCGCCCGAGGCGACCGATGCACAGATGGTGATGAGCGAGGACGATGTCAGGCAGATTGTCCGCACGGCCATCGGACCCGAATTGCTTAACGAGGAGAACTTGACGGTCAAGCATGTGCCGTTTGTCCGTCCGCAGCCGACGATGGATCAGGCCGGGCCCTGGTATGAGCATCTGGATCGCTATCTGGAATTGATCCGGCAGTCCTCGCTGGGTGTGATGGCGATCTGTGCGCTGCTGGCGGTGAAGATCGTTACTCGCGCTGGACGCAAGGCAAGCGTGCACAGTGCCGCCGCGGCTGAAAAGGCGCTGGCCCCCGGTGCGGCCGGGATGCTGCCGGCCGGATCACAGCAGGACACAGTCCAGGCGATTCGCGAACACATCAGCGCGCAAATGCGGGACAACCCCGAGCATGTGCGCCAGTTGTTCGCCTCCTGGCTGGCGGAGGATCGATAAATGGCACTGAAAGGCATTCAAAAAGCGACCCTGCTGCTGACGCTGCTGGATTCGACGACGGCCAGTGAGCTTCTAAAGGGCCAGCCGCAGGAGGTGATCCAGAAAATTGCGGTGGAATTGTCGCATCAGGATGCCAAAGGCGACACAGACCCCGAGCGGGCCATCCAGGCAGGACGGCAGTTTTACGATGAACTGCAGCGCAGCCAGAGCGGCTCGATGCATGTCAAGAGCTTTGTCAATGCGCTGCTGCAGGGTTCGGCGGGCAATCGCGAAAAAGCCGCCGAGATTCAGGCGAAAATGAAGCAGGCGATGATGGAAAAGGACCCCTTTTTGGCGCTGTCCTCGGCGGCGCCGGCGCACCTGGCGGCGGCCCTGGAAGATGAGCCGCCCCAGGCCATCGCGGTGGTGCTCTCGTCTCTGCCGTCGAAGCTGACCTCGGAGGTGCTGGTCCGGCTGGATCAGGACACATGTCAGCAGACCCTCTGGCGGATGACACGCCCCGGGGACGTGACGCCCCGAACGATGCGGCGCATCGGCGAGGTGGTCTGCAAACGCCTGATGGACATGACCTCCGACCAGGGCGCGCCGGTGACCGATGACACCAGCTATGATTCCCTGCGTCGGGTGGCTATTATTTTAAGCGGACTGGAAAAAGAAAAGCGCGACGCGATGCTCAGTGTCATCCAGCAGCGCGACAATGAGACCGCCACGCGAGTGCGCGCGCTGATGGTGACTTGGGACGATATTGTCAAGATCGAAGACAAGTCGCTTCAGCAGGCTCTGCGGTCGGTCGAGCCGACGGTACTGGCCAAGGCCCTGCACAACGCCGAGTCAACCGTTCGCGACAAAGTGGTGTCCAATATCTCCGAGCGGATGATGGATATGATCGAGGAAGAGACAACGCTGATGGGCGAGCCCCGCAAGAAAGATGTCATCGCGGCGCGCGAAAAGGTGGCCCAGCCGCTGCGTGAGGCCAACGAGGCCGGGGAATTACTGTTTATTGAAGAAGATGAGGATTAGCCGATGACAGATCAGGCGATATTGAACATCTCGGGGCCGGTCGAGTCGGTGGACGTTGTCGATCACAAGCAGATGGAACAGGCAATGCGCACCAAGGCCGAAGTGGTCGAATACCAGCAGGCCCGCCGGCAGTTTCAGCAGGCTTGCGAGGCGCTAAGCTCCGCGGCTGCAGAACTTGAGCGGTATTGCACAACGCTGTTTTCCTCGCATCGCGAACAGATTGTCCGGCTCAGTCTTGAAATCGCAAGCCGGATCCTGGGCCGCCAGGTCGCCGAGCGAAATTACGCAATCGAAACAATCGTGCTGGAGGCCCTGGCCGCGGCGCCGCAGAGCAAGCAGTTGACGGTGCGGCTCAATCCGGACGATGTAACCGCTTTTGAGAAAGTCGCCGCCGAGCAGGCTGTGAGTCTGCCGCCGAATGTGCACGTGGCCGCCGACTGGTCGGTCAAACCGGCCGAATGCGCCATCGACAGCGATCAGGGCATTGTCGAGTCAATGATTGATGAGCATCTGCGGCACATCGGCCAGGCCCTGCTGCAGGCAAAACAGGAAGACCAATGACAACACAGCACGCCTCACTGCAATTTGATTTTGAGCCGCTGCATGCGGCGCTGGGCCAGGTTTCGCTGGCCCGACGCAAAGGCGTGGTCACTCACGTCAGCGGCTTGACGGTGCAAAGCGGCGGGCCGAATATCGGGCTTGCCCAGCTTTGTCAGATCACGCTGGGCGACGGGCGGCAGGTCGAGGCCGAGGTCGTCGGATTTCGCAAGGGCGAGCTGATCCTGCTGCCGCTGGATGTTGTTGACGGCATCCGGCCGGGCGATACGGTCACGCCGCTGGATCGCTGCCGGCAGGTGGCGGTCGGCCAGGGCATCATCGGGCGGGTGCTGGATGGCCTGGGCAACCCGATTGACGGCCGAGGGCCGCTGGGCGCCGCAGAACATCGGCCCATTGAAAACACCAGCCCGTCGCCGCTGAACCGTATGATGATTCATGAGCCGCTGGCGCTGGGGATTCGCTCGATTGACAGTGTGCTGACCTGCGGCAAGGGTCAGCGGATGGGTGTCTTTTCCGGCAGCGGGGTTGGCAAAAGCGTGCTTCTGGGCGAGATTGCCAACGGCAGCGCCGCTGATGTCAACGTCGTTGCGCTGGTCGGCGAGCGGGGACGCGAGGTTCGCGAGTTTCTGGAAAAAGACCTGGGGCCTGACGGCGCGGCGCGCAGCGTCGTGGTGGTGGCCGCCTCGGATACCGCGCCGATTCAGCGGGTCAAGGCTGCGTTTGTGGCCGCGACCATCGCCGAGTATTTTCGCGATCAGGGCAAGGATGTGTTGTTTATGATGGATTCGCTGACGCGGTTTGCCCAGGCCCAGCGCGAGATCGGATTGGCCGCCGGGGAGCCGCCGGCCACAAAGGGCTATTGCCCGAGTGTCTTTTCACTGCTGCCCAAATTGCTCGAGCGGCTCGGCTGCAGCGACCGCGGCAGCATCACCGGCATCCTGACTGTGCTGGCCGAGGGCGACGACTTGAACGACCCGGTGGCCGACAGCGCACGGTCGCTGCTGGACGGCCATATTGTGCTGTCGCGCAAGCTGGCCGACCGGGGGCATTATCCGGCGATTGATATTCTGCAAAGCGTCAGCCGGCTGATGACCACGGTAGCGACGTCGGAGCACCGCGCTGCGGCCCAGGCGCTGCGCGAGATTTACGCGACGTATGCGGACGCCGAGGATTTGATTTCCATCGGGGCCTTTGTGCCGGGCAGCAACCGGCGCATTGACGGGGCGGTCGCGCTGATTGACCGCATCCGGCAGTTTTTGATTCAGCCGGTACGGCAGCGATCCGGCTTTGAGCAGACCGTCGGGCAGTTGGAAGCGATTGTCCAGGCGTGGAACGAGATGCTGGGCAGGCCGATCAAGTCATCCGAGGCCGGTCGGTGAGATTAAACAGAGAGACACTTGACGATGCAGAGGTTCAAATGGCGGCTCCAGCGGCTGCTGGATGTGCGGCAGAAACAGGAAGATGCCCTGCGAGCGGAATTGATGGCCCTGACCGAGCAGATGACAGCGTTGCGCGGGCGGATGTTGATGGAAAAAGCGATGCTTCGCAGCCGTCTGGCCGAGCTTGGCCGGTTGGATGGCACAACGCGGCTCAGCGGCCAGCAGATATTTATGACGCATGTCGCTGTGATTGACCAGCGGATTGCCGCGCTGCGGCGCGAGCTTGACAAACTGGAGAGCAAACGCAATGAAAAAACCGAGGCGATTATGGCCGCACGCAAGTCGCGCAAAGCCCTTGAGCGGCTGCGCGAACAGGCCTGGCAGTCGTATTGCCGCGCCCAACATACACAGCAGCAGCGAGATGAAGATGAAACTACAAATGCCGCCGTGGCCCGGACCCTTCTGGGATACCGGTAGCGGCGCCCGTTTTAATGAACGGAGGCAGTAATGCGTATGAAAAAGTATCAACTGATTTTAATGATCGCACTTGGTGTGTTCAGCTTTGCCGCCAGTTTTGGCTTCAACTGGTTTCGCCGGCAAAAAGCGGCCGATGCGGCGGTTGTGCCGTCCGAGCCGCCGGCGACAGAGACCGCTACCGCTGAGGGAGCCGGACAGCAACGGTCGCCGCTGGATGCCGTGCTGGATCTGACGCCGTCCGAGACCCCCGCCGCCGGGCTGACCGAGCGGCAGCTTCAGCATTTGATCTACGACGTGCGTGAGAAAACGCGCGAGCATGCCCAGCGCGAAAAGGAGCTGGCCGATGAGGACCAGCGCATCGCACTGGCCCGCAAAAGTCTGCGTGAGGATATCGAACAGCTCAATCAGCTTCAGGAGACGCTGGATATGCGGCTGGCCTCGCTGGCCGAGCGTCAGCAGCGGCTGGACGAGACGCTCATTGAGATTGAAGCGACCGAGCAGAACAACCTTCAGCGTCTTGCCGCGACCTATGACCGGATGGATGCGGTACAGGCCGGCAATATCATGATCAATATGGCCGGCAATAACCAGGTCGAGGATGTGGTGAAGATTTTATATTTTATGAACGATCGAAACGCAGCCCGCGTCCTCGGCCAGATTGGCGATGCGCAGCCGGAGGTGGCCGCTGTGTTGAGCCGATACCTCAAGCGCATCCGGCAGGAGGATTAGTCCTATGGATATCGCAACCGTTGTCGGCCTGATTCTCGGATTTCTGATTATTGCCTCCGCCATTGCAGTCGGCGGTGGCGCGGGGGCGTTTGTCAATATTCCTTCGATGGGAATCGTGATCGGCGGGATGCTCTGTTCGGTCATGATCCATTTTTCGCTCAAGCAGTTTCTCAGCATTTTCAGCATTGTCAAAAAGACCTTTACGACCAAGGTACCCAGTCCAAACGAGATCATCCGGAAAATGATCAACTTTGCCGCGATCAGCAGGCGGGATGGCGCGTTGGCACTGGAAGAGCAAATCCGTAAAGTGGACAATGCCTTTTTGGCCAAGGGCCTGCAAATGCTGGTGGACGGCCAGGAAGAAGATGTTGTCCGCGCGATGATGGCATTGGAGATCGAATATCTTCAGGAACGACACGCCAGCGGCAAGAAACAGCTTGAATTCATGGGCGCCTCGGCGCCGGCGTTCGGGATGATCGGAACCCTGATCGGCCTAGTGCAAATGCTGCAGAATCTCAGCTCACCGGATGATATCGGCGTCGGCATGGCAACGGCGCTGCTGACGACGTTTTACGGTGCCCTGCTGGCGAACCTGGTGTTTATCCCGCTGGCCGGTAAGTTGGGAATCTATTCCAAGGCCGAGGCGCTGGCGATGGAAATGATTCTCGAGGGCATCTGCACCATCAGTCGCGGCGAAAACCCGACGGTGGTGCGTGAAAAAATGCAGGCGTTTATCTCGCCGGCCCATCGTGAAGAGGTCAAGGCAACGGTCTGATGGCAAAACAGCAGAAACAACGCGAGGATGACGGCCCGGCCGGTGCGCCGGAGTGGATGGTCACGTTTTGTGACTGCATGACATTGCTGCTGACATTTTTTGTGCTGCTGCTCAGTTTCGCGACATTTCACAAAGAGACCCTGCCGCAGTTGGGATTTTCGTTTGCCCAGGCGATGTCAATCGTCGGCACCTCGCCCAGTGACCAGCGGGACTCGATCTGGGACCGCATGAGCAGCGACCAAAGCGTCCCGCAAACCGAAGGCAGTGAAACGCGCACGCCGGCCACCCAGCAGAGCAGTAATTTTATGCGCGAACAGAGATCCCTGGATTTTCGCAATCTAAAGGTGTTTTCCGTGCCGTCGTCGGTTTTTTTCTGGGGCAGCGGCGCGGCGATCTCCGAACAGGGACGCCAGGTCCTCGATGCGATGGGCGTCTTTCTGCAGCATCAGGCAGGCGCTGTGGTCCTCAGTGAAACTGCCCCGGACGGCGCCGATGCGCTGGGGCTTGAGCGGGCCCAGGCGGTGATGAACTACCTGGTCAACGAGTCGCAACTGGATCGGGGCCGATTCAGTCTGAGCGCATCGACCACCATGCGGGAAAAAAGCACTGCCCGCCGCTTGGAAATCACCCTGCTGGACAGGAGTGTGTACGAATGAGTAAAAAAAAGCCCGACAGCGACCAGAAATCCTCAGCGCCGGGGTATATCGTGACATTTTCCGATATGATCACGCTGCTGCTGACGTTTTTCGTGATGCTGCTGAGCATGGCCGAAACGCAGGTCGACCAACACCGATTTGAGAGGGGAATTCACTCCTTCCGTAAAGCGGTTGCCGATTTTGGTATAGCCGGGATTTTGGACCATCAGTCTATCAGTTCAGTCTTTGAGCATCCGAAGGTGTATTATCCCGTAGACGCCGGCCAGGATGAGCCTGAGGATCGCTCCATTGACGCCCATATGGAGACGCTCAGGCGGGCGCTGATGGATATTGAACAGATGATGACGATCTCGCCGTCGCACATTACCGGCACGGAGAAAACGGCGTTTGCCACGCCTGTTCGTTTTGCAGACGGCCGTTGGGATCTGTCGGCCTCGGATCAGCAGACACTGCAGCGACTGAGCGAGCAGTTGGCCGCTGGGTTTTCCGACCAGAATCCGACCGTGTACGTGCTGGGGCTGGCCGGAGATGCCCCGGCGGCGCGGCAGTGGGAGGTCTCGGTGCGGCGGGGCCAGACGGTCGCCGATTTTCTCCGGCAGCAACTGCCCCAACAGACGGATTGGGCGGTTTTTTCCTGGGGCGCGGGACCGGGCGGCCACTGGATCGGCCCCGACGGGCCGGCCAGCTCCAAAACACACATTTTGATTACCGTATTGACCGAAACACGATAACGGGAGAGGACGGGCCCGGAGTAGCCTGCGATCTGTCGTACAATTGAACGGACGGGCGTTTAACTTTTGCGCGCCGCCGCCCGGCAGTGCTGCGCAGGGGGACCAATCTGCGGCATCTCACATCGCGGCATACCATTTGCACTCATATCTCAGAGAGCCATTCTGCAAGGACTGCGTATGCTGAAAAAACGAATTATGCTGCTGGGATCGCTGCTGGTGTTGTGCATTGTCGCCCAACTGCTGCTGCGCCCGAGCCTGGGCCAGGGCGCCGCCTATGCGATGGACACCGACACCGGCCACCCCACAGAGCCGTCGGCCGAAAACGGCGACCGCGATTCGACAACCGAGGCGCCCTTTGCCGATGAGTCAACTCGGCTGCAGGGCCAGTTGTTGCGCCAGTTTATCTATATGATTGGTCTGGTGATCGTAATCGGTCTGGGCGCATGGCTGGTGTGCCGCAAGTTTTCCTGCGGGCCGGCCGGAGGGCGCAGCCAGGGGCGCCAGATCCATATCGGCGAAACCGTACGCCTGGGCCCGCGAAAGGCCCTGCATCTGATTCACGTCGGGTCCAAAACATTTCTCGTGGCCGGTTCGGGCGACAGTCTGTCCATGCTGGCCGATGTCAGCGACACGGTCAGCGACCGGGAAGGCCCGGGATATGAATAGTCGGCTGCTGCTGCTGACGGGGCTGGGCTGGCTTGTCTTTGTCATCGGTGCGCAGGCAACGGCGCAGGCCGGCACCGCCGGGCACACCATGCCCACGGTCCCGGAGCTGCTGGACGTGGTGGACAAGGCCACGACCGATCCGACCAGTGATACGCCCAATGAATGGAGCGCGCCGGTCAAGCTGGTGGTGCTGTTTACCCTGCTGACGCTGCTGCCCAGCATCCTGGCGATGACAACCTCGTTTACGCGGATTGTCATTGTACTCGGCTTTGTCCGCCGGGCGCTGGGCACGCAGAATATCCCGCCCAATACGGCAATCATGGGCCTTGCGCTGTTTTTGACGCTCTTTACGATGGCCCCGACGCTGTACCGGATTCAGGACGATGCCGTCGGTCCGTACCTTGCCGATGAGATCGAGTTTGACCAGGCCACCGCCGCGGCCGGGACGATTATCAAGGAATTTATGATTCGCCAGACACGCAAAAGCGATATGGCGCTGTTCGTTTCAATTGCCAATGTCCCGATGCCCGAGAAGGTGACGGATCTGGGACTACACATTGTAGCACCGGCGTTTATTATCAGTGAGTTTCGAACGGCCTTTGAAATCGGCTGTCTGCTGTTTATCCCGTTTTTGCTGCTGGACCTGGTCATTGCCAGTGTGCTGCTCAGCGCCGGGATGATGATGCTGCCGCCGGTGATGATCTCGCTGCCGTTCAAGCTGATCTTGTTCATCCTGGTCGACGGCTGGGGCGTGCTGGCGCAGGGATTGAGTTTGAGTTTTCGCTGAGGTCAACGCTGAGACGCAGGAGTATGTTATGGATGTAGATACGGTCCTCTATCTGGGACGTCATACAATGGAAACGGCCCTGATGCTGGCGGCGCCGATTCTGCTGGTGTGTATTTTTACCGGTATCGTCATTTCCCTGTTTCAGACCGTCACGTCAATTCGGGATATGTCGCTGACCATTGCGCCCAAGCTTATCGCGGTGGCCCTGACCTCGCTGCTGTTCGGCAACTGGATGCTGCAGATCTTGATCCGGTTTACGACGGAGATGTTCAGCCGGATTCAGAGCTATGGGTATTGATATTTCAGACGGCAATATATTTGGCTTTATCCTGGTACTGACGCGGATCGGTGCGTTTTTTGCCGCCTCTCCGCTGTTCAGTTGGCAGACTATCCCCGTGCGGGGCAAGGTGACGATCGCGCTGATATTGTCGTTTTTTTTTGCGATGATCACGCCGTCGCCGCCGCCGGGCGAAGCGCCGCATCTGATCGAAGCAGTGGTGCGCATCGCCGACGAGACGTTTTACGGGCTGGCGCTGGGCCTGGTGGCCTACAGCCTGCTGGCGGTTATCCGCGTGGCCGGCAATATCATCGCGCGGCAGATGGGCCTGCGAATGGGCAATGTGCTGGACCCGTTTATGGGCGAGCAGGGCCAGCCGATCGGGATGCTGCTGGAAATTATTTTTGTGATGATGTTGTTTCAGATCGACGGGCATCATCTGCTGCTTCAGATTTTAAGCCGGTCCTTTGAAGGCTATCCGCTCGGCGCCGGCCCGAGTGCCGAGGTTCTGCTCGGCAGCGTGCTCAAGGCCGGCTCGGCGATGCTGATGCTGGCTTTGCAGATGGCGGCGCCGATCCTGGCGGTCTTTTTGCTGCTTTTGGTGGTGCTGGCGATCATGGCGCGGATCGCGCCGGAGGCCAATGTGCTGTTTTTAAGCTTGCCGCTGCGCTGCGGTCTGGGGCTGCTGATGGTCGGGATGTTTTTGCCCTTTATCGCCGCGTACCTGAGGCAGTTTACCCTGTGGCTGGATCGGCTGCTGCCGGTGTGACTAAAAATATGGCCAAATGCCGTTCATCACAGACTGAAAATGCGACGCGGCTGTGACGGCCGCTCGATGGATATGGACGTTTAATGCCGGACAAACAGGACAAAACTGAACAACCCACACCACGCCGCCTTGAAAAAGCGCGCGAGGAAGGACAGGTGCCCCAGAGCCAGGAGATCCTTTCGGCCGCCACGTTGATTGCGCTGACCGCGGCGACAGCGCTGCTGGGGCCGTGGTTTGTCCGCTGGTGCCGGCAGCGGCTGCTGACGGCGCTGGAGCTGGATACCTCGGTTCTTGACAACAGTCAGGCGTTTATGGCCTTCGCCCACGCGCTGACGCTGGATGTGTTGCGGGTGATCAGTCCGTTTATGCTGGTGGTAATGGTTGCCGGTGTCGGGAGCAGTATGCTTGTGACCGGCCCGCATTACAG
>SKKI01000264.1 GCA_007121565.1 Phycisphaerae bacterium | reverse complement strand
GGAAAGGACAGGATTATGAAACAGTACGTATTAGTAATGGTGGCGGTATTGTCAGCCGGCTTGTGCGCCGCTGCCCTTGAGACCGCCCATGTTCCGGCCGACGCGCAGTGGGTCTTTCACATGGATTGCGAGGTCTTCGCCGCCGGCTACCTCGGCCAGCGGGTAGTGGCCGACGTTCAGGATCGTTATCAATCCAAAATAGAGGCAAAAACGCGGTATCTGGGCAGCGACCTGACCCGCGATATCCATGGCGTGACCCTCTTTGGAGTTGGCAACGATGAGGCCGATGCCGTGATGCTGGTGTATGGGCAATTTGACCGCGGCAGGCTGCTTGAACTGCTGCAGCGCGATGAGGCCTACGACACAACCATCCACCGGGACCGGGTGCTGCATCACTGGCATGACAGAAGGCGCAGCAAAGATCAGGTCGGTGCGTTTGCCGCCGACGATGTCATCGTCATCTCTCAGTCTGTCGAGCGGATTCAGGATGCGCTGGATGTGATCGACGGACAGAAAGACCCGCTGGCCGAAAGGCCGGACGCCCCCTTACGGGCACTGGTCGACAGCACACGGGGCGCGTTTCTTGTCGCTGCCGCCGATGACGTATCCACGCTGGTTCGCGGTACAGAGCACGCCGCGGTGCTGCAGAACTCCCGAACCCTATCGATTACCGCCGATGAGGTCAATGATCTGTTTCGACTGAATGTGTATCTGGAGGCCAAGAGCGAGCAGGCGGCCCAGCAGGTTGAGCAGCTTGCCCGCGGGATGCTGGCCTATGCCGCACTCCAGCAGGACAACTATCCGGAGCTGGCCCCGCTGACTGAGGCGTTTTCACTGACGCGAACGGATGCCTTGCTGGCCTTTGAGTTCAATTTTCCATCAGACGAACTGCTTGGGATGATTTATAGATACATCGGCAAATAATTTTTGACGACAGGGCAGCAATGCCGCACGACTTTTCCACACGATCCGATCAGGAGCTTGCCCGCGTCGCCGCCGGCGGCGACCGGGCGGCCTTTGAGGCCATTGTCCGGCGGTACAGTCGTCCGCTGACTGATTTTGCCGCCAACAAAACCGCTTCGATTCAGGACGCCGAGGATATTGTGCAGGAAACGTTTTTGCGGGCGTTTTTGAATTTGAATACCTTTAACGCGCAGTATTCGTTGAAAAATTGGCTCTTTGTCATTGCGTATCGGCTTGTTGTCTCCAGCTATCGCAAAAAAAAGCCGCAGCAGATTGATCAGCGTGTCGTATCGCGCCTGGTGGATGAACAGTCCACATCAACCCCGGAGGCGGATTGGATCTGGCAGTTGGCCGAGCAGTTGGGCGACAGCGCTCATACCGTCCTGTGGCTGCGGTATAAACAACAGATGGATGTATCAGATATTGCGCAGATTATGAACAAATCAGCAATCAGCGTGCGTGTCCAACTGCATCGGGCCCGGCGGCGGCTGGCCGAGCGGATCGACACGCTGGCCGCCAATGACACCACCGGCAACTGGACACACCGCCAAGGCGTATTGTTTGAAAGGACCAACCGGATATGATCAGATGCAAACTGTTTCAGTTATGGTTTCGAATCGATGGCACGCCCGCCCGGGCCCTCGGTCAGTCGTCCGCCGGCGGCCATCTCCAGCGGTGCCCAACGTGCCGGGCCTACTGCCGGCAGATGGAACGGCTGGACGAACAACTGCAATCATCGCCGGCCAAAACGCTTAGTGATGCAGCCTGCAGCCGTATCGAGGCGGCGACACTGAATCGGCTGCGTCAGGCCGATCCGCTTCATATGCAGCCGCAACGGGCCGTGCCCATAGCCCGACAGCCGTTTCGGTCAGGTCTCTGGGCGGCGGCGGCGATGCTGATGGTTGCCGTGCTGCTGTTCGTTGCCCATCAGCGCACCGGGCAGGAACCGATACAGGAGCCGCCGGCGCTGACATCGATGCAGGATGAACTCGACACGGCGTATCTGACCGGGCAGCTTTCCCGGCTGACGACGCTGCCGGAAAACCCCCTGCAGGCCGAGGTGACCCGGCTGACCGGCGACGCCCGCCGGGCCGTGATGTTTTTGGTGAACTGTGCGCCGTCGAATCCGCTGGCCTCTATCGACAACGAATTGTAACAGGCCTCAGGCACTTTGCCCTGAACACCAGATGATTATTTCTCATGGGCAATGAGGTCTTCGTAGGTTTGACGTCTTCGGATGACTGAGAAATTGTCCCCGTCGACAAGTACCTCGGCTGCCAGCGGGCGGGCGTTGTAGGTCGAGGCCATCGTATAGCCGTAAGCGCCGACGGTAAAGACGGCGATCAGATCCCCGCGGGCCACCGGCGGCAGGGGGCGATCCTTTGCAAAATAGTCCGTTCCCTCGCAGATCGGGCCAACCACATCGACCGTTTCCAGGCCGTCAACCGAAAAGTCCTTTGTGCGTTTTTGCGGCACGAACGCGGCCTTTACCGCCGCCGGCCAGATAAAGTGAAACGCCTCGTACAGACACGGGCGAATCAGGTCGTTCATCCCGGCATCGACGATGACAAATTGCTTTTGGCCGCCTTGTTTTTTGTAGAGCGTGCGCGACAGCATGATCCCGGCGTTGGCGGCGATGCTTTTGCCCGGCTCGAGAATCAATTTTAACCCCTTGTCCCTGAGCAGCGGCACGATACCGGAGGCGTAATCG
>SKKI01000154.1 GCA_007121565.1 Phycisphaerae bacterium | reverse complement strand
CTGTCAAAGTCGCGATTCTGATAACCCACGCCGGCCAGCAGCGTCGCGACCGTGTCGTTAAGTAGCACGATGTGCTTTTGGGCCGGCAGTCCGATGTGGGCCATCGCCCGGTTGAGGCTCTCGCCGACCAGCTCGCCGGCGACGCCGCTGACTTTGATCTCCTTGGAAAAGCGAATCATGCGGCCGTCTTTGTTGGGCTGAATCTCGACCGGATACGAAAAACAAAAGCCGACATCTTCGGATGTGTCCGCGACGGCCTTGAAGTATTCGGCCATCGCCTCGAAAAACTCCGTTTTGTCCAGTTGTCGTTCGATGCCGGGCATGGTGAATTTCTCCAGATGATCGACGACGGGGGTGTTGTTATCGTCAAAATGGACTGTCGCGACGCGGAAGTGGGTCCCGCCGGCATCGGCGACGATGACCCGCTTGCCGTGGGGCACTTGGTTTTCAGTCGCCAGGTATGTCGGGATCATATCGAGCGTACCTTTTTGCCCGGACAGCCCGCGCCGCATCTGGTCGAGAAAGACCTCCACATTTGCCTCAATCTCCACATTGAGCGGGTCCATCTGATAGGACGTGAGAAATTCAATCGCTTTTTGCTGAGTCTTGTTCACGGTATTGTCTCCATTGGTTAAACGCTTTTATCGTTCTTGCTTTTGCTTTATATATTTGAGGGTCTCAAGCTGACGCACAGCCTCTTGGTCGCGCGGCCGGGACATCGCCTTTTTGGAGTCGATCAGGGCATCCAAATCGAGGACGCGAAACGAATAGCCCTGAATCTTGATCGGCCGGCTTTTCTGTTTAACACGCACAAAATCGCCGACGCCTTTCACTTCGCTGATACAGTCAAGCTGGCCGACGTCAGTGTCCAGATACAGGTTGTTGAAATGTTTTGCCGATTCGGGTGTTAATTGGAGCGGGGGGCGTTTGGGTGTCATACGATGCACCGGTTTCAAGTCGGCTATCGCCGATTGCAGGCGCATCAGATTGGCCGGCCCAAAATCACAGCAGATATCAATATCTTCAGTAACCTGCTGAGAGCCATATATCGTTGCGGCAAATCCGCCGACAATCACAAAATCGACCTCTTCCTTTGCCAAAATGAACAATATGTCAGTAGGGTCCGTTTTCATTGATTCGCCGCGTTGTGCAGTAACCTAAATCTGTGCAAAGCAATCTGATGGCGCCGGATGCGCTCTTCGACGGGGCGTTGCAGATTGGCCCATAAGGCCCATACATCCACACCGTCGCGGCGTGCCTGACAGAGCACCGGGTCGGTGTTAAACCACACTTCCATTGCGTCGTCGGTTTGAGGTGGGCCAGCCGGATTGGCCCTGTTTTGCGATGTCATGGTCAGTCTCCATAGCCGTTGGGATGGGCGTTGTGAAAGTCCCAGGCACTTTGCACGATGGTTTCCAGATCGGGACAGTCGGGCCGCCAGCCGAGTTCTTGTTGCGCCCGGCTCGCGTCGGCGGTCAGGATTGGCGGGTCGCCCGGGCGGCGGTCGGTTTCGATGACCTTGAAGTCTTTGCCCGAGACCTTGCGCACCGTGTCGATGACCTGCCGGACGGTATAGCCGGTGCCGTTGCCGAGGTTGCAGGCCAGCTCGGCGCTGCCGTTGAGCTTGTCCAGCGCCAGCAGGTGGGCCTTGCACAAGTCCTCGACGTGGATGTAATCGCGCACGCAGGTGCCGTCATCGGTCGGGTAGTCGGTGCCGTAGATGGCAATGCTGTCGCGCCGGCCCATCGCGGCCTGAATGATCAGCGGGATCAGATGCGATTCGGGGTGGTGATCCTCGCCGAGGGTCGCGCCAAAGCCGGCCCCGCAGGCGTTGAAGTAACGCAGCGCCGCGTACCGCAGCCTGCCCGTCTGGCTTTGAAAATGACACATCCGCTCAACGGCCCATTTGGTCTGGCCGTAGGGGTTGATCGGCGCCTTGGGTGTGTCCTCGGTGATGGGGATGGTCTCGGGCATGCCGTAAACCGCGGCGGTGCTGCTGAAGACGAATTTCTCAACGCCGACCGTTTCCATCGCCGCCAGCAGCGTGCGCGTGCGGCTGACGTTGTTGTCGTAGTACCGCAGCGGCACGGTGACCGACTCGCCGACCTCGATAAACGCCGCAAAGTGCATCACCGCCTCGATGCCGTATCGACGCAGCACCTCGACGGTAAAATCATAATCGCCGAAGTCGCCCAGTACGAACCGCGCATCGCCGACCGCCGAGCGATGGCCCTTGCTCAGATTGTCCAGCACGATCGGCTCATGGCCGGCCGCGGCCAGCATCGCCGTCATATTGCTGCCAATATACCCCGCCCCGCCGCATACCAATACACGCATAAAACGCTGCCTTTAATTGATTATCTAAAGTCTATACCAGTCTTGTATGTCGCCTTTTTTGCCTCAGATCATGTATCTGTCAGATTATATCCTGTTTGCCACGCCGCTTCAAGAGGCTTATCAGAAGTCAGAGGACAGAAAGTATGAGTGCGATTAGCAAAGCTGATATGAAACGTCTGGATAACCCCGCACGAATTGATTGAAACATTTTTCCTGAACCGAAGGTTGCTGGTTCGAGTCACGCCAGGCGTGTTGGGCCGTCAGGTCAGTTCTACTGACCAGTAGGCGTGGTCGAGAAATTGCTTCCAGCTCCGGTAGCGATCGGTGGTCAGATGGGCGCTGATCACGGGGTT
>SKKI01000050.1 GCA_007121565.1 Phycisphaerae bacterium | reverse complement strand
TGCGGGATGTCCTGACCGATGCCTCACGGCTGGCCGAGCTGCGCCGCGGCGCCCGGCAGACGGCCGCGGACGTGTTTGCGATAGACGCCACCGCCGGGCAGATGGCGGCGTGCTTTGAGAATGTGATGGGGTAACGCCCATCCTGCCAAATGGTGGGGTCGGCCCACCGGACGACGATTCAGCGAACCCACGGGGACGAAATGCTGGAACTGACACATATCAGCAAAGGCTACGCCAACGGCGATGAGGTAGTCGATGTGCTGCGGGATATCTCGCTGCGGATTGAGGCGGCCCAAACCGTCTCGGTGGTTGGCCCCTCGGGAAGCGGCAAGAGCACACTGCTGAACCTGATCGGCGGGCTGGACCGCCCGGACGCAGGAACGATCAAACTGGACGGCCAGAACCTGGCGGCGCTGGCCGATGATGAACTGGCGGCGGTGCGCAACCGCAAGGTCGGCTTTGTGTTCCAGCTTCATCATCTGCTGCCGCAATGCACGGTGCTTGAGAATGTCCTGCTGCCGACCCTGGCCGGGCCGGTTTCAAAGCAGCAGCGCCAATCGTTTGAGCAACGCGCCGAGATGCTGCTGGAAAAAGTCCGCTTAACCGACAAACGCGACAGCTTTCCCGGCCAGCTCAGCGGCGGCCAGCGGCAGCGGGTCGCGCTGATTCGTGCGCTGATCTGCCGGCCCCGTATCGTGTTGGCCGATGAGCCGACCGGCTCGCTGGACGCCGAGGCCGCCGAGCAAATCGCCGACCTTTTGATATCCCTGAACCAGACGGAAAAGACCACACTGATCGTCGCCACACACGCCACAGATCTGGCCGCAAAAATGCAGCGGCGGTTTCGACTGGATCATAAGAAATTGACCCCAATGAGTTGATATTCATAAGTTTTAACGTGATGGGCTAAAGCCCTGCAAGATGTGCTGACATGCGATTTGGCAGGTTGTTAATTCGTTCCTTGTGGCATTATCGGCGGACGCACGCGGCGCTGGTGTGCACGGCGATTGTCTGCACGGCCATCCTCACCGGCGCGCTGCTGGTGGGCGATTCGCTGCGGGCTGGCTTGCGTCATCTGGCCGATCTGCGTCTGGGGCGAATTGAGTACAGCCTGCTTGCCGGCGAGTATCCGTTTAAGGCTGACTTGGCCGAACGTATCGGCCGGCGGACGGGTTTTGACACCGCCGCGGTGCTGATCAGCGACGCAGCGCTGGAAACGCCGGACGGCACGCTGCGCATCCATCGGGTTCGGGTTCTGGGCGTGGGACCGGAGTTTTTTGAATTCAGCCATGAGCCGGACCGTTTTGCAGCGGATCAGCTCAGCGGCCCCGGTCAAATCGCCGTCAGTGAGGCATTGGGCCAGCGGCTGGAGACGCTTCCGGTAGAGCTTATACTGCGGCTGGATGATCCGTCGGCGCTGTCGCGCGACCTGATCTTCACCGCCGATGAGCAAACCCGACTGACCTTGCGCATTACCGCGGCACATGTTGTTCCCGACGCGGCACTGGGGCGGTTCAGCCTGCAGGCCGATCAACAGGCCCCGCTGAATCTGTTTGTGCCGCGGGCGTGGCTGGCCGAGCAGCTTGACCTTGCCGGACGGGCCAACCTGCTGCTGGTGGCCTCTGGTCCGAACCGCCCTTGCTCGACTGCTCAGCTTAACCGCGCCCTGGCCGGCGTGGCCGTGCCGGAAGATGTCGGCCTGGAATGGACGGAATTGGCCGAGCGGCAGATGATCGAGCTGCAAAGCAAGCGGCTGTTTATCACCGATACAACCGGACAGGCCGCCCTGGACAGCGGAGACGACCCGCTGGGCGTCTTTACGTATTTTGTCAACCGGCTTTCGCACGGCGATCGCGCGACCCCCTATTCGATGGTCACCGGTATCGGCGGCGCCCAGGATATCGGCCTGTTCGAGACGCTGGACGAGGACGCGATCATCATCAACGAATGGCTGGCCGATGATCTGGATGCTGAGGCGGGCCAGCAGCTTGAGATCACGTATTTTGCTATCGGCCCGACCAACCGGCTGATTGAAGAAAGCCATACCTTTGATATCCATCAGGTCGTACCGATGCTTGGCTTCGCAGCCGATAAGACGCTGATGCCGCCGTTTCCCGGGCTGGCGGATGCGGAAACCTGCCTGGACTGGGAGCCGGCGATTCCGATTGACCTGGATCGTATTCGCGACAAGGATGAGGATTATTGGGATCGGCATCGCGGCACGCCGAAGGCGTTTGTCTCGCTGGATACAGCCCAGCAGCTTTGGGCCAATCGCTTCGGCAGCCTGACGGCGGTTCGATGGCCGATGGAAGGCAATTCAATCGAATCGCTGCGCGAGCAACTGACTGAAAAACTCCAGCCGTCGGAATTGGGCCTGTTCTTTGTCGATGTCGCTGAGCACAGCCGCCGCGCCGGGGCCGGCTCGACGGAGTTCGGCGGGCTGTTTGCCGGGCTGAGCATGTTTTTGATCCTGGCCTGCGTGATCATTTTGGCGTTGATTTTTGTCTTTACGCTCCAGCAGCGAAGCGCCCAGGCGGGCATTCTGCTGGCGACCGGCTGGCCCAAACGCACAATCAGCAAGCTCTTGCTGGCCGAGGGGGCCCTTTTGGCGCTGGGCGGTGCGCTTGTGGGAATGGGGCTGGGGATTGTCTATACACTGGGGATGATGGCGGCCCTGCGGACGGTCTGGCAGGA
>SKKI01000169.1 GCA_007121565.1 Phycisphaerae bacterium | reverse complement strand
CGTTGATGACCACAACCGGAATGCCTTTGTCGGCGGCAAACCGGGCCAGGTTGGGCCAGACTTCCAGCTCCATCAGGCAAATGGCCGCCGGGTTGATGTGGCAGAGGGCCTTTTTCATCACGCAGGACAGGTCAAACGGAAAGTAAAATACGTCATGCTCGGCTGCATACAGCGCCTCGGCCCGGGCAAGGCCGGTATCGGTTGTGGCCGAGATGGCGATGGGTATTTGGGCGAACCGCCGCCGCAGTTCGGCCACCAGCGTGCGTGTGGCGTTGACCTCCCCGACGCTGACGGCGTGGATCCAGATGCACGGCTGCCCGGGCCGGCGCCGCCGGATCGTGCCCAGCCGCTGGGCCCAGCCGCCTTTGTACCGCCCATGTACCAGCCGACGGTACAGAACTACCGGGCTGTAGGCCGCAATCCCGAGCAGGTATAAAACATCAATCGCGTATCGCATGGATTTTCGTGCCTGTGTGTCCGGACTAATCAAAATCGACGGTCAGGTCGCCGGTTTTGTATTGTTCATAGAAACGGTGAAGCTGGGCCTCGAGGGTGCGGCCTTTGGACAGCGGGGGGATATCATCCATGCTGAAGAAGCGCACATCGCTGGTTTCGTCGCTGGACTGCGGCGCTCCGCCGGTGATCTGGCACAGAAAGAACAGCTTGTAGATGCTAAACAGGTACGGTGGCGTATGGCCCTGGTTATCGCGGTCATAGACGGCCAGCGGACGAATGACCCGCACCTCGTAGCCGCTTTCTTCCCGGAACTCACGCACGACGTTCTGGGCCGGCGTCAGGCCCTGATCGCACCACCCGCCCGGCAGCGTCCAGCCGCCGTCGGCGCGTTCCAGCACCAGCAGGACCTTGTCGTCACGAAAGACCACGCCGCGGCAGTCGACCTTCGGCGTCGGGTAGCCCGAGTCCTGCTGCAATAGCCCCAAGACCTCATCATAGGCCGACTGCGTGTGGCCGGCGACGATCTGGGCACAAATGGTCTCGATATCCTCGTGCCGCTTGAGCTCGTAATCGTCTTTGGCAAAAAACTTGCCGGCCTGCGAAATAGTCTTCAACTGGCTGGCGATCGCAAACCAGTCCAGCGGTTTCGGGGCTTCTGTACGCTCGTTTTTCATAGCGGCCTTTTGCTGAATGTCAACGTCATTGGATTATCCGGAACGTTTTAGGATAGCCGATAGGCGAGAGGCTGTAAAGAATTTTGCTGTGCGCAGGCGGGGGCGCGGCGAATTTGAAAAATCCATTCTTGACGAAGCCAGGCCGTTGGCGTAGGATTGCGGAACTGTTTTCCAGAGAAATGGCAGTCGCTGCAGGCCGCCGACCGGCCGCACGGACAATGAACGCTAATGAGAAAGGATTGAAGTATGTACACGACAATTGTGGATGTAACGGCACGTGAAATATTGGACTCGCGCGGCAATCCGACCGTCGAGGTCGATGTCCTGCTGGATGACGGCTCGTTTGGCCGGTTTGCGGTGCCCTCGGGCGCCAGCACGGGGGCCTATGAAGCCTGCGAGCTGCGCGACACCCGCAAAAAACGCTATATGGGCAAAGGCGTCCAGACAGCGGTTAAGAATGTCAACGACGTTATCGCACCGGAAGTGCTGGGGATGGACGCCACGGCCCAGGAAGAGCTGGACGCGTTTCTGTGTGAGCTGGACGGCACGCCCAACAAGGCCAAGCTCGGGGCCAACGCGATCCTGGGCGTCTCGCTCGGGGTGGCCAAGGCCGCGGCCGCGTCGGTGGATCTGCCGCTGTACCGCTACATCGGCGGCTGCAACGCCAATATCCTGCCGGTGCCGATGATGAACATCCTCAACGGCGGCAAGCACGCCGACAACAACGTCGATTTTCAGGAATTCATGGTCATGCCCATCGGGGCCAAAGACTTCCCGGCCGCCCTGCAGATGGGCGCCGAGGTCTTCCATACGCTCAAAAGCGTGCTCAAGAAAAAAGGCTACAACACCGCCGTCGGCGATGAGGGCGGCTTTGCCCCGTCGCTTAAGAGCAACGACGAGGCGCTGGATGTGATTATGGAAGCGATCCAGAAAGCCGGTTACAAGCCGGGCAAGGAGATCGCCATCGCGCTGGATCCGGCCTCGACCGAGATGGTCACCAGCGACAAGAAGTATTCGTTCTTCAAATCCAATCCCAAAAAGAAGCTCTCGGGCAAGGCGATGGCCGAGTACTGGGCCGGCTGGATTGACAACTATCCCATCGTCAGTCTCGAGGACGGCCTGGGCGAGGATGACTGGGCCGGCTGGAAGGCGCTGACCGACGCGGTCGGCGACCGGTGCCAGATTGTCGGCGACGATTTGTTCGTGACCAACAGCAAACGTCTGGCCACCGGCATCGAAAAGGGCTGCGGCAACTCGATTCTGATCAAGGTCAACCAGATCGGCACGCTGACCGAGACGCTCGATGCCATTGCCCTGGCGACCCGCAACGGCTTTACCGCGGTGATGAGCCACCGCTCCGGCGAGACCGAGGACGCGACCATCGCCGATTTGGCGGTCGCCACCGGCGTCGGTCAGATCAAAACCGGCGCGCCCTGCCGCTCGGATCGCATCGCCAAGTACAACCAGTTGCTGCGGATTCACGAAGAGCTGGGCGCAGCGGCCCGCTACGGCGGTGAAATCTTCAAGTATAAGCGCTGAGTTGTCCGATAATAGAGGCGCAGGCG
>SKKI01000021.1 GCA_007121565.1 Phycisphaerae bacterium | reverse complement strand
GGGTAATTGCCACATCGGATAAATCCTCAAACGTTTCAAATATATCTTGTTTTGTATGATACACTAAAAGTCCTTGACAGGACAGGACTTTTGGCTTTACTAAACAATTGGAATGAGTAGAATATGGTCGATTATAACGAAATCAATGACGGATTCCTTGAGGGAACTGAGGATCGCTTATGATAGTGGATTGCCATACGCACCTGCATTGCCCCGAGCGGGGGGTGCTGACCGACGAGCACAGGCGTCTGTGCAGCCAGGTGGACGCCTGTTTTGTGCTGGCAGGTCTGGACGGCGGCCGCGACCAGATCAATACCGAGCTGGCGGCCTATCTGCGGCAGACGTCCAAGGCCTACGGGTTCGCGGCGGTCAATCCCCTGCATGACGATATTTCAGCCAAGCGGATCAAGGCGCTGAAAAATACCGAGCGGATGATCGGCTGCGTGCTGTACTGCGCCGAGGACGGATTTCATCCGACGCACAGCCGGGCGCTGCAGTTTTACGAGACGGCCGAGCAGGTCGGGCTGATTGTGTATCTTCACAGTTGCCCGCCGTTTGCGCCGTCGGCGGTGCTGGATTATGCCCAGCCGTGGCTGCTGGACGAGGTGGCCCGGCTGTTTCCGGGCCTTCGGCTGATCATCGGGCGGATGGGACTGCCGTTTCACGACCAGACCCTCTGCCTGCTGAGCAAGCACCCGAATATCTTCGCCGATCTGACCATTCATCCGCAAAAGATCTGGCAAGTGTATAACCTGGTGATGGGCGCTTATGAGGCCGGCGTAATGGACCGGCTGCTGTTTGGCAGCGGTTTTCCCTTTGCCGAGCCGGGCCAGTGCATCGAGACGCTGCTGGGCTTTAACAAGATGCTGGCCGATACCCATCTGCCGCAGGTGCCGCGCGAAAAAATGCGCAGCATCGTCGAACGCGACAGCCTGGCGGCATTGGGAATCAAATGAAAAATCAAAAAGCAAAAGTAAAAAATGTGGAAGCGGCAAAGCCGCGACTTTTTTATTTTTAATCTGTCACTTTGCATTTTAAACTTTGATTTTTAATTTTTGTCGGAGCCAATCGGATGTCAAAACAGCGCTGGGGCAGCAGACTGGGAGTGATTCTGGCGGTGGCCGGAAGCGCCGTCGGGCTGGGCAATTTTTTGCGCTTTCCCGGCATCGCCGCCGGCAACGGGGGCGGGGCGTTTATGATTCCGTACTTCATCTCGTTTTTCCTGCTGGGCCTGCCGCTGATGTGGATCGAGTGGACCATCGGCCGCTTCGGCGGGGGATTCGGCCACAGCACCGCCCCGGGCGTATTTGACACCATGTGGCGCAAGAACCGCTTCATCAAGTATTTCGGTGTGATCGGCATCTTCGGCCCGGTGGTGATCTTTTCCTACTACACCTATATCGGCTCCTGGCTGCTGGGCTACAGTGTCTTTGCGGTGACCGGTAAATATGCCGAGTACACCGAGGCGGCACAGATGGCCGAGTTCCTGCAGGCCTATCAGGGACTGACTGTCAACCAGGATTTCAGCGGGCTGGGCACGGCCTACATCTTCTTCCTGATTACCTTTGCGATTAATATTATCGTGGTCGGCTTTGGGATCAGCCGGGGCATCGAGCGGTTCTGCAAGTGGGCGCTGCCGCTGCTGTTGGTCATTGCGCTGATTCTGGTTGTTCGGGTGCTGACGCTGGGCACCCCCGATCCGGCCCAGCCGCAAAACAACGTCATCAACGGGCTGGGCTTTTTATGGAACCCCGAGTGGACAGCGCTGCGCGATCCGGGGGTGTGGCTGGCCGCCGCCGGGCAGATTTTCTTCACACTCAGCGTCGGCTTCGGGGTCATTTTGACCTATGCCAGCTACCTGCGGCGCAACGACGATGTCGCGTTGTCGGGGCTGACCGCCGCGGCGACCAACGAAATGAGCGAGGTCGTCCTGGGCGGCAGCATTGTCATCCCCGCAGCATTTGCCTTTATCGGCGCCGCCGGTGTCGAGGCGGTCGCACAGCAGGGCATTTTTGATATCGGCTTTATCACCATGCCGCTGGTGCTGGGGCAGATGGCCTTCGGGCAGCTCTTCGGGTTCTTGTGGTTTTTCCTGCTGTTTGTCGCAGGGGTCACCAGTTCGATCTCACTGGCCCAGCCGGCGATCGCGTTTCTCGAGGATGAATTCAGGCTGATGCGGCGCGAGGCGGCGGTGCTGTTTGCGGTCATTACCTTCCTGCTCTGTCAGCCGGTGATCTTCTTTTTGGGCCACGGGGTGCTCGACGAAATGGACTTTTGGGGCACGACGGTCTGCCTGGTGGTCTTTGCCACGGTGGAGGTGATTCTGTTCGGCTGGGTCTTCGGCATCGACCGCGCCTGGACAGAGCTGCACACCGGCTCGGACATTCGCATCCCCCGCATCTATCGGTTTATCATTAAATACGTGACGCCGGTGATGCTACTGACGATTGTGATTTCGTGGATTGTGACCAACTGGAACACCATTTTTTACCTCGAAGGCGTCGAGGCGGCCAACAAACCGTTTGTGCTGCTGACCCGCGTGGCCCTGTTGGGGCTGTTTGTCTTTTTGCTGCTGATGGTGCGTATCGTCTGGCGGCGCCGACCCGAAACCACCACGCCGGAGGGCGAGCTGTGAGAGTTGACGGATGGATTTTTATGCTGCTAAGCTGGGGGGTCATTCTGGGCCTGTTCGGATACACCATGTACCGCACATTGAGCCGCAAGCACGCCAAAGAGGTTTTTGGAGACGGCGAACCAAACGACTGAAACACTGCTTGACCTTTTCTGCGTTTTTTGGGACAATGCGCGGTTCATGAGAAAAAAAGTCGCAATATTAGGTTCGACCGGCTCGATCGGCCGCAATGCCGTCGAGGTCATCGGCGCGCTGTCGCCGGCGTTTGAGGTGGTCGCGATCTCGGCTCACAGCAAAACAACGCAGTTTTGTGAGCAGATTCAGGCCGTGCGCCCAAAATACGCAGCCATGACCGATCCGGATGCCGCCAGGGACTGTCGGCGGCTGAATAATGTGGATGTCGAGATTCTCGCCGGGCCGGACAGCCTGGTGGAGATTGCCTCGATGGACGAGGTGGACATTGTCCTGTGCGCAGTGGTCGGGGCGGCCGGGCTGCCGGCGGCGCTGGCCGCGGCCAAGGCCGGCAAGACGCTGGCCATTGCCAACAAAGAGCCGCTGGTAATCGCCGGTGAGCTCTTGACCGAGACGGCCCGGCAGCACGGGGCGACCCTTTTGCCGGTGGACAGCGAACATTCGGCCGTGTTTCAGGCGATGCAGGCCGGCAATCCGGCCGAGGTCGATAAGATAATCTTAACCGGCTCGGGCGGGCCGTTTCGCACGGCCGATATCGAGCAGATGCGCCGGGCCACCGTGCGGCAGGCGTTGAACCATCCGACCTGGACGATGGGACCGAAAATCACCGTCGATTCAGCCTCAATGATGAATAAGGCGCTGGAGATCATCGAGGCGGTGTGGCTGTT
The DNA here is from genome assembly GCA_007121565.1 of Phycisphaerae bacterium. Classification (GTDB taxonomy): domain Bacteria; phylum Planctomycetota; class Phycisphaerae; order Sedimentisphaerales; family Anaerohalosphaeraceae; genus T3Sed10-213. Next base: position 6,856 of record SKKI01000021.1, on the reverse strand, counting down.
TGGATTATCGGTCGAGAAAATCGACATTTTGATCCATCCTGAATCCATCGTTCACTCGATGGTCGAATTTGTCGATGGGTCTGTTATCGCTCAGCTCGGCACGCCCGATATGAAGCTGCCGATTCAGTACGCGCTGACCTATCCCGAGCGGGTTCGGGGCAACTGTGACCGGCTCAGGCTCGATCAACTGGGCCGTCTGACGTTTCAGCCGCCGGATATGCGAAAGTTTCGCGCCTTGGCGCTGGGCTTTGAGGCCGCCCGCAGCGGCGGGTCGGTGCCGGTGGTCTTCAATGCCGCCAATGAGGCGGCGGTTGAGGCGTTTCTGGCCGGACGCATCGCGTTTGGCAAAATTGTCGATTTAATTGAGCATTGTTTGGATACCCATACGAACCAAACCCGGCTGTCACTCGAAGAACTGCTGGAGGTTGACAATTGGGCGCGCCGGGAAACGACACGTCAACTGGCGATGTCGCCCAGAACCGTAATCCAAAAGTAATCACCTTTTAAAAGGCATACATTGCCTTGAGGAATGCAATGACAGACAAAAATAATAAAACGCCGCAGCAACCCGACGAAAAACAGGCTGACCCAAAGCAGACCGAACAGGTCGCCGTCAAGGAATCCAACCCGGTGGTCCAGTTGGTTGTCTTTGCGGTGATTGTCGCTGTGCTGGCGTATTTGGCCGTGCAAAATCCGCGTGCCGCCCGGGCTGTGGCCCTCGTGGCGCTGGGCTTTGGCGGCGTGGTGATGATTCACGAATTGGGGCACTTTATTGTGGCCAAGCTGGGCGGGATTAAGGTGGAGGCGTTCTCTATCGGGTTTCCGCCGGTATTTCTCGGGATTCGCAAGCTAAAAAAGGGCTTTCGCTTCCGTCTGCTTCCGCGGCCCGGCCAAGCCCAGCAGATCGAAGCCGGCGACAATGAAACCGAGTATCAGATCGGCCTGGTGCCGCTGGGCGGCTTTGTCAAGATGCTCGGCCAATCCGATACCGGTTCGGTCGAACAGACCGAGGATCCCCGTTCATTTATCAACCGTCCGACATGGATTCGCATTGCGGTCGTCGCCGCCGGCGTGACGTTTAACGCCATCGCGGCCATGTTGCTGTTTATGGCGCTGTTCAGCCGCGGCATTGACCTGATTCCCGCGGTGGTCGGCAACGTCCTGCCCAATTCCCCCGCACACGAGGCCGGGCTGCGCCCCGGCGATGAGGTTGTCGCGGTCAACGGTGAGCGGTTCGTGGATTACGAGTCGCTGCTGCTGGCGCCGGTGCTGTCGGGCAGGGGAGAGCCGATTTCGCTGACGGTACGCCGCGACGACCGTGAGGAAACCATCCGTGTCGTGGCCGAGCAGCCCGCCGTTGCGGTTGGCGAGATGGCCGGAATGCGGTCTATCGGGGTTTCGCCGGCGCACACATTGACGATTGCCCCTGAGATTGCGCGGGATCCCGAAGATGTCCAGTGGCTGTACGATCTGACCGGACTGCGCCCGGGCGATGAGATCAAGGCCGTTAACAATCAGCCGATCCGTATGCCGTGGGAGTTTCGCGAGAAAGTCAGCCAGACTCTGACCCCGATGGCTACGCTGACCGTGTCACGCTCGTGGCCGGAGGGAAGCGCCCGCACGCAGCAAACCGTTACGTTTCCGGTGCGCATCGGGCCGGTGGTGCCGAATTTCCGCCAGGAGTTTGATCTGGCGCATATCTTCGGCATCAAGCCGGTGCTGAAGGTTACTTCGGTGGCCGACCGTCCGCAGGTAATGGGCTTGACCCGGCGGCTGGCCGACAGCATTCGGCGGCTGTTTGCCGGCGAAGAAGAGACGGATAACAACGACGACAATGCCGAGCAGAAACTGATGGCCGGCGATCTTCTGATTCGCATCGGCCAGGCGCACTATCCGAATTTCAAGGAGGTGCGCACCATCACCGAGGCGCACAAAAATCAGGACCTGACACTGGTCGTGCTGCGGCCCGACCCGGCCGGCGAGCTGCGGGAGGTGGAGCTGACGGTGCGTCCCTTTGAGGTTCCCCGCAGCGACCGTGTGACCATCGGATTCGCCGCCGAGCTGGCGATGGACCGGACGATGACGGCGCAATTGTTTGAAGATGTTGCCGCCGACGTGCCGCCGCAGATTCCGTCCGGTTCGACAATCGTCTCCGTGGACGGCCGCCCGGTCGAGACGTTTTTTGAGGTCGCGCAGATTCTCCGTGACAATCGCGGGAAGCGCGTTTCTATCGAGTTTGTGGATGCCCAGGGACGCGCCGGCGGCACCGGTATGGTCGTGCCCGAACGCGGCGGCATCCATATGCGATCCGAGCTGGAGACCGGACTGGCGAGCCTGCCGTTTGAAGAGCTTCGCGTCACGTACGAGGCGGACAACTCGCTTCAGGCGATTGGGATGGGTTTCAAGAAGGTCCGGCAGTTTGTCGTGCGTACCGTGCTGACGCTGTATCGGCTGATTTTCGGCCAGTTGCCGGCCACTGCGCTGATGGGGCCGGTGGGCATCATTACCGTCAGCTATACGATTGCCGACGCGTCGCTGATTCACTACCTGTATTTTCTCGGCCTGCTCAGCTCGATTCTGGCGGTGATGAATCTTATGCCGCTGCCGGTGCTGGACGGCGGTGTGATCGTAATGCTGACCATCGAAAAAATCATAGGCCGCCCGATCAACGAAAAGGTCCAGGCCGCGGTCACCTACGTCGGGTTGGCCCTGATACTGGCGCTGATGCTGATGGTGACCTATAATGATATCTTGCGCCTGTTGTTTGGATAGCGATGAAGATCAGCGTGGTCATTCCTGCGTTCAATGCCGAGCGGCATATTGGGCGCGCGGTGCGCAGCGTCCTGGCCCAAACGCGGGCCGCCGATGAGATCATCGTCGTCGATGACGGCTCGACCGACGGCACGGCCGAGGCGGTGCGCAGCTTCGGCGAGACCGTACGACTTATCCAACAGCCCAACGCCGGCGCCAGCGTCGCCCGCAACACCGGCATCGAAGCGGCCGGCGGCGACTGGATCGCCTTCCTCGACGCCGACGACGAATGGCTGCCGGAAAAGCTGGACGCCCAGCAGTCGCTTCATCAACAATACCCGAATCTGAAATGGGGATATTCAAACTTCTCACGACCCCTCATGAAAGATCAGCTCCGCGCGCATCAGCCGTTGCCAGCTCATACAAAACGCTTTGTCGTCTTTGACGATTATCTTCAGGCTTATTGCCGCGGGCTTTATGCATGGACAGGAACCCTGATGGTCCACCGATCAGCGTTCGAGACAGTCGGCGGATTTGAGCCGGGAATGAAACGCGCCCAGGACACCGACCTGTGGTTTCGCATCGCCTATCAGTTTCCGCAGGTCGGCTATATCCCGCAGTCCCTGGCGGTCTACCACCTGGACACGCCCAACAGCTCCACCAAAATCAACGACCAAATCGAGCATCTCGTCGCCCTGATTGACCGCCACCTATACCTGTCAAAAACAAACAATCGGTCCGGCGCGTTTGAACTCTGTCTGACTCAAATGATCCAGACACGAGTGCGACAACTCGCCGCGCATAGCCGAGCAAAAGACGCCCGCGCATTGCTCAACCGCTATCACACGACATTACCGTTACGATTTCGCCGCGAGATGGCGGTGCGACTCCATTTACCGCGGTCGCTGCAGGCACTAATGGATCTGTATTTGCGAATCAAAAACATACGGGGGGCAAAACGATGAATGTCAGCGTGGTTATTCCGGCCTTCAATGCCGAGCGGTATATTGGCCGCGCGATTCGCAGCGTCCTGGTACAGACCCGTTCCGCTGATGAGATCATTGTTGTCGATGACGGCTCGACCGACGGCACGGCCGAGGCGGTGCGCAGCTTCGGCGAGGCGGTACGACTCATCCAACAGCCCAACGCCGGCGTCAGCGTCGCCCGCAACACCGGCATCGAAGCGGCCGCCGGCGACTGGATCGCCTTGCTCGATGCCGACGACGAATGGCTGCCGGAAAAAATGAAACTCCAATCCGACCATTTGCGGCGTAATCCGGATGTACAATGGACCACGGGCAATTTCTATCGCTGTAGCTGCGACCAAAATCATCATCGTGCCGCCGATATAACTCCGTTGCGCATCGACCGCAGTAAAGCGATGGCCGGCGCGGGCGGCGAGGTTTTCGACGATTATTTGGCGGCCTATTCATACGGCGCCAAAGGATGTACGGACACGAAGCTGATTCGACGTGATCTGCTGATCAGGGCCGGTATGTTTTGGCCGGGACAAAAACGGATAAACGATATTGATATGTGGTACCGCATTGCTTATATCCAGCCGCGGATCGGATTTCTTTTTGAGCCGCTGGCGGTAAATCACAGAGATGTGGCCGGCAGTATTGTCAAACGTCATACCGACTGGCATTTTATCGATGATTTTTTGACCCGCCACTTTGAGTTGGCCAAATCAGCTCGGCGGGTGGAGGCATTTCAACGGTGCGCCAAAATTGACTTGAGCTATTGGATGCGGATTTTGATGAACAACGGACAGGGACACGGCATACGACAATTGATCCGTCGATTCGGTAATCTGTTGGTTCCAAGTTTCCGGATGTCTTGTTATCTGGGGTCGTTTTGCCCGCCGCTGTGGAATCTCAAAGAAAACCTCAAACAACATATACGAAGCCGTTGAGGCGCAGCAATGTCACAGGACAGCACGGCCATCTTGTCGGACGGTAAGCGTACAGCATCTTACAAAATCAGTGTGGTCATTCCCGCCTACAACAGCGGCCGTACCATTCGGCGAGCGATTCAAAGCGTTCTGAACCAGACCCGCTCGGCCGATGAAGTTATCATTGTGGACGACGGCTCGTCGGACGACACCGCAGAGCAGGCTGCCGTGTTCGGTGAACAGATGCGCCTGATTCGACAGCCTAATCGCGGCGCCAGCGTTGCCCGCAACGCCGGCATCACGACCGCAACCGGCAACTGGATCGCCTTTCTCGACGCCGATGATGAATGGGTCCCGGAAAAACTCCGCTTGCAGGAAGAGCATCTCAAACGACATCCTGACCTGGTCTGGACGATGTCCAACTATTACACCTGCCGGTGCGATCACGATCATGAGCAGGTTGTCTATGATCAGGGCCGCAGTGCAGCCCTCTTGAACGGCAAAGACTGCTACGACAATTATTTCGATTCTTATCAAAACGGCGTTTGCGGCAACACCAACACCATGCTGATTCAAAAACAAACGCTTCTGGACGCAGGGCTTTTTCGTCCCGGACAATTGCGGATGAACGACGAGGATATGTGGTTTCGCATCGCCTATCGGCATCCCAAGGTCGGATACATGCGCCGCCCTCTTGCTGTTTATCATCGCGGGGTTTTAAACAGCATTGTCAAAAAGCACACTATGCCGGAACTCGTGATTGACTTTATACACCGACACCTCAAACTGGCACAAGAGCACGGCTGTTCGGACACATTTCGACCTGTCGCCCGCGCGATAACAAAAATGTGGATTCATCGGTCATGGGAAGACGAGCGGGCGTATAAAATTCGACTGATACTTAGAGAGTTGGGATTTCTGCTGCCAACCGGCTATAAAATGGCGGTGTATCTGCTGACAGTGTTTCCGGGACTGACGCTTCGATGTATGCCGATGTTGCGAAAACTCAATAAATGGCTCAAACTCCCCCTGTGAATATGAGCGAAAACATTACCATCACGGCGGTCATCCCGGCCTTTAACAGCGCCGCGCACATCCGACGGGCAATTGACAGTGTGCTGGCGCAAACGCACCCTGCAGATGAAATTATCGTCGTCGATGACGGCTCGACCGATTCAACGGCCGAGATTGTGCGCGCCTACGGTGACCGGGTGCGGCTGATCGAGCAGTCTAACGGCGGCGCCTCGGCAGCCCGCAACACCGGCATTCTGGCCGCGACAGGCGACTGGATCGCCTTTCTCGATGCCGATGACGAATGGCTGCCGAATCGCCTGACCGTACAGACAGAGATGCTCAAACATCACCCCGATCTTGTCTGGGTATCGGGCAATGCGATCTCCTGCTCTTGTGCTGAAAACCGGCAAGCCCCCGACGTGAAGCCAGACACCGTACGACGCTTTTTGGGTGATAAAGTCTTTTTGAACGATTATCTGGCGGGATACACAAAAGGCATTCGAGGAAATACAGACACAAAGCTGATTCGCCGTGATGTACTTGTTGAGGCCGGGTTTTTTGACCCCTCATTAAAAAAAGCCGAGGATATTGAATTGTGGTGGAAGATCGCCTATCGCCATCCGAGGATCGGATTCGTGGCCGAGCCGCTGGCAATCTATCATCTCGGCACATCGCAAAGCCTCAACAAAAATAAAATGCAGGGCCGATTTTACGCTGACCTGATCGCCCGGCATCTGACACTGGCCGAACAATTTGATCGGCTAGACAGCTTTCGCCCACTGGCCGAACACCTGCTGCGCGGCTGGATGCGGAGCATGCTCTTTGACGCCCGCGCCGAGGACATCCGCCTGATCCTGAACGAGTTCGGTTCGCTTTTTCCTGTGGGGTATCGCCTCTGGATGCGGCTGCTGACCAGATTTCCGCGTACCACCGCCGCCGGCTGTCATACGCTCTCAAAAATCATCCGCACACTTCACCTGCGACGCCGCGTCGTGCTGCCGCCAAAACCAGGCCGGTGATCTGGCATTGCAGTCAACAATCCCGGATTTGGCTACCTTATTTTACGGGCGCGAACCCAGAGAAAACGAGGCCCTTCGGCAGCCTGGGGTGAGCCGTCTCTGAAATGGCGGTAGAGGTCTCCCCTGGGGCCGGGCTTTGCCATGCGATAACCGACAACCTCAACGTCTTTCAGGAGGG
>SKKI01000276.1 GCA_007121565.1 Phycisphaerae bacterium | reverse complement strand
GCGGTCAACTGGCACGGCGTGCAGACGGTTGTGCTCTGCGGCGGACAGGCGGCGGCCAAGTCCTTTGCCGAGCGGATCGGCTCGCTGCCCGAAGAACTGGAGGTGCTGACCGCCGAGCCGATTGCCAACCCCGAGCGGGCCGCGTTTCGGGCTCGTCGCCGAGGCAAACGCATCGCCGCGGTCGGGCCGTGGGACGCGCGGCGCAATCCGATGTTCGCGCTGATGTGTTTTCAAAAGCTGCATTACCTGGATCCGGACACACGGCTGCACCTGGGCGGGGAATTTGCCGACGCGGCGACCCGCGATTACCTCGAGCATCTGATCGAGACGCTGGAGCTGGACAATGTGGTGTTTCTCGACGGGCCGATTGGCGATATGCAAAAGTGGCTGCGGGACAAGCACTATCTGCTTTCGACGGCGATTGACGGGGCGGGCTTTGAGACGGTCTGGCAGGCGATGGCGTGCGGGCTGCGGCCGGTGGTGCATACCTTTGCCGGTCTCGATGAACGGCTGGATGCGGCGTATATCTTTACGCTGGCGGAGGATTTTTGTGAGCATGTCCTGAGCCGTCCCTATGAGCCGGCAGCCTGTCGCAGTTACGTCGAACGCGCGTATGCCCAGCGCGGACTGGAGCCGCTCGTGCTGGATGCGATTTTCCGATTTGAACAGGACTTGTCCACAGACAGATCCCCCTTGACAGCGTTGCCGCCGGTACAAACAACTGCTCCCTTACAGCCTTCGTTTTGTGCGACCGAACCGATGCCCTCTCAAGCGGTGGATCAGGCGGCATCCGAGGCGCTGACGGCGATGCAGGCGTTTTCACAGGAAATACCCGCCGACAACGGCCAGAAGATTGATCAGGGCCAAATGACCCAGCAGCAGGACGGATTGGATACCGCCGCCGCGGACTCAGGCTCAAATGGCGGCTGCGGGCTTTCCGTGGAAGAATTGACCGAGGCCCGGCGCGGCATCACCCGGCAACGACGACGCACACCGGTGCATGTTTCATGACCCCATCGATTGGCAGACAACACGATCCGCTTGTGACCGTACTGATCAGCACGTATAACCGGCCGCAGTACCTGGCCGAGGCGCTGGTCAGTGTACTCGCCCAGACGTGGGCGCATTTTGAGGTGATCGTCGTGCGGGACGGCGGCGCGCCCGTACGCGAGGCGATCGCCGAGTTTCTCGACGATTCGCGGCTGATCTTTATCGATCGCGACCGCAACTGCGGCAAGCCGTATTCCTACAACGAAGCGCTGCAGCGGGCCCGGGGCGAGTATCTCTGCTACCTGGATGACGACGATGTGTTTTATCCGCATCATATCGAGACGCTGGTCCATGCCATCACCCAACAGGATCGCTGCCAGGCGGTGTACAGCGATTTGTACAAGACGCATTGTCGGGTGTTGCCCGACGGGCGGCGGATTGTGCTGGCCAAGAATGTGGAGGTCAGCCGGGATTTTGACCGGATGCTGATGCTCCAGTTCAACCACGTCTTTCACGTCAGCCTGCTGCATCGCCGCGATCTGCTCGATAAGACCGGGCCGTATAATGAGACGATCAATGTGCTGATCGACTGGGATATGACGCGGCGGATGAGTTTTTATACCGATTTTCTGCATGTGCCGGTGGTCACGGGCGAATTTTACGCCCCTGTCGGCCAGAGCGACCGCATCTCGGTGCAGCAGCGAAAGAATGTCAACGACTATCTTCGCAATCTGATGACAATTCGCAGTACGCGTCCGCCCAAGCCGTGGCCGTGTATGCGCGATCTGTCGGTGATGGTGCTCGGAGCCGATGGCAAGGCGGCGGCGCAGACGGTGCGCGATTTGTGGGCACATACGTTTTATCCGCAGCAGTACTATGTGCCGCTGACGCCGCTGGAGCGGAGCGCATTTTCATCCGGGGTGCCGAATGTGGTGGTGGTGCCCGTCGATGAGGGCACTTCGATACAGGGGCGTGTGGATGCGGCGCTGGCGCTGTGCGAAGGGGAGTTTACAGGTATTGTGCCCTGCGGCATTGAGATGTCATCCGGTGAGTCGGCCTTTTTGGAGCGGTCGCTCAATCCGCTGCTGACGGCATCGCGGCAGGACACGGCGTATGAATGGGTCGAGGCCACGCCACAGTGCTGGGGCGCGGTGCTGGCCACCGACACGCTGCGGGCGGCGCGGCGGTCGCATCCGCAGTTGCCGGTCCAGGCGTCGCTTTCGGCGGCCGGGATTGAGATTCGCAAGCCCCGATTTGAGCAGTACCCGTTTCAGTTTGATCTGCTGCTGCGTATGGCCCGGCAGCAGGAACGCGAGGGCGACTGGCGCAGCGCCGTTCGGGTGTATGATTTCGCGGCCCGGCAGTACGGCAATACGCAGTGGATGCAGACGCTCAAGGCCAACGCCCTGTATCACCAGTCGCGCTTCGAGGAGGCCGCGGCGCTGGCCGAAGCGTTGAACCGTACCGCGCCGACGGTTGCCCGGCTGATGATCGAGGCCCGCGCGCGGCGTAAAAGCAAAGCGTTTTCCGCGGCGGCCCACCTGTACCGGCGGGCCGAGGCGATTCTGGATGGAGATAACACTGAACGTTCAACCGGTTGCGAAGAAGCGGCCATGGATACCTCGGGACCGGCCCGGACAGCCGCGCCCCGCTTACAGGAGAGTTTTTGAATGGATATTGTCGAAACACAAACGCCGGATCACGGCCG
>SKKI01000327.1 GCA_007121565.1 Phycisphaerae bacterium | reverse complement strand
CGGCGCAGCGGTCAGCACCTCCCGGCAAAGCCCGTCGTCGGGTTCTGCCCCGTCTGTACGGTTGACCCAGTTGATTCTTGTTGTCAATATGGTCGTCCTGACCGGCATTATTATCTATCTGGTGCGCCGTCCGACGGATGGGGTCGTTGCCACCCGGCAGACTGCCGCCGAGCCGACGCCTGCCCCTTCGGTCGAAGCGGTCGCCCCTGAAGAGATGTCCGACCCCGGGGCCTTGCTCAAAACCCTCACCCTGCCGGGCCGCACGACCGAGGCGCTGGATGAGGCGATCTCGCTGCAGACCGCCGAGAGGCTGTACGCCGCCGGCGATTATCTCGAGGCCGCCTATGTCTATGAGCGGCTGCGGGACACTATCAGCCCGCGCACCGAGCGGCATGAGGCACTGGCCGACTGGCTGACCCTTCAAATGGCGCTGTGCCTGCAAAAAACCCAACAGCAGGCGTTAATGGGCCAGTTGTTCACCCGTGCCCTCAACAGCCGCTGGCCGGTGGTTCAGGTGCTGGCGCATTACAATCTCGGATTCATCCAGCATCAAAACCGCAATTACCTCCAGGCCCGTCGCCACGCTTACCAGGCCCTGGCACTGCTGAGGACCATCGAGCCCTATATGCCCCCGACACTGGAGGCGGACTGTTATTTCCTGGCCGCCGAATCGCTGATGCGCCACCTGAGACAGCTCAGCAACGCAGGCGATGATCTGCCGGGCCGGTCGTGGTCGAACACACAGGCGATTTATTCATTACCGATTACCGATCAGGAGCAACTGGGGCATCTCTTGACCGAAGGAGCCGAACGCCTCAGCGACGCGGCGCTGGGGCCGATTGTCGAGTATGACCCCCGGCGATCCGTCGGCGCGCAATGGTCGGCCTTTGCGCTGGACGGGCCGCTGGAACAGCTCTTGTGGCAATTTGCCTCCGAAGCCAATATCAATTTGAATATCAGCGGCTTGTCGTCCCTGATGCGCCGCCACAAGAGCACCGTTTATCTGCCGCTGGCAGATCGCAGCCACCTGGCCGAGGTCGCCGTGGGCAGCGCCGGGCTGATATGGCGATTTGACGGCCAGCGGGCCCAGGTCTATGATCCCGCGGCCTTTGACGATTCGGACGCCTTAAAATCGGTGCTGATTCAGGAATCAATCGCAACATGGCAGCGTTTTGCCCTGCGGTATCGCGGCGACCATCGAGCGCCCAACGCGCACTACGCCCTGGGCAGTCTGCACACAATGGCCCAGGAGCCGACACTGGCTCTGGGCGAGTACAGGCTGCTGTCGGCGCGGCACCCCGACAATCCGCTGGCGGCCTACGCGCTGCTGGGCTCCAGCAGAATTAAAACCAACCTTCGCGATTATGCCGGGGCCAAGAGCGATTTGAACGATTTGCTCAGTCAGTATCCCAATTCCAAAATCGCCGACCAGGCGATGCTCTACCTGGCCGAGGCGACGATGGAAAACGGCAGCTACGCCGAGGCGGCAAAGATGTTTCGCCGTCTCTATCATCTGGACATCAGTCGCGAGGCGCGTCGCAAGTCCGCCTTCGGCCTGGGCACATGCGCTTACGAACAGGGCCGCTACGACGAGGCCGCCGAATGGCTGAGCGAAGCGCTGTCGCTGATCGACGACAAACGCGACCCGATGAGGATTCGGGCCTGTTTAATGCTGGGCCGATCGCTGATCCAGACCGGCCATTACGACCAGGCCGCCCGGATTCTGCAAATGGCGCTGGGAAGCGAGCTGAGCAATCGGGAATATGTCCGCATCGCCCTGAACCTGGTCGAGGCCGAGCTGCAGCGTGAGCAATACGTCGCCGGTTTGAATATTCTCGAGCGCATTCCTGAAGCACGGCTCAGTCAGGACAAGGCGGTGGAGGTGATGATTGCCCGGGCGCGTCTGTATCGCAAAATCGATCTGCCGACGCCGGCGATCTCACTGCTGCGCCGCACGATTGAGTTCGTGGCCGAGTCGCGGTTGCGTGCAAAACTATCGCTGGAGCTGGCCGAGTGCTATGTGCAAAACGGCGAACTGACACCGGCGCGACGCGTTCTGAATGAGGCGATGGCGAATCTGCCGACCGGACGGGAGGCGCAGCGGGCCGCGTATCTGCTGGCACATATCGCCTACAAAAATCAACGCCCTGAGCTGGCCGAATCACTCTGCCTGGATGCCTTGACCCTGGATGCCGGCGATGAGGCTCAGCGTCGGGATATCTATAACTTGCTGGGACGAATTTACACGGAACAAAACGCCTATGATCGCGCGGCGATGGCCTATGCCGGGATGCTGGAGCAATAGGACGACACCATGAAGCATAGACAATTACAGTTTTGTTTGGGGGTATGCGGGTTGACAGCGCTGACCGCAACGGCTGCGGCAGCGGACCCGAATGATGTCTTTGCCCAGTCGCGCAGCATGCGGCGGCAGTTTGCCCGGCACAGCGTTTCGGCCGTCTCGCAATCGGATATGCAGCAGGCCGACCAGACCCTGTCGGAGTTGATCGAGCAGGTGCTCTCGCTCCAGCCGCCGGTGACCGCTGACGCAGGCCGATCGGATCACACTGCCGCCGGAGTGCCCGTAAACGCCAGGCAGCCGATAAACCAACAGCAGACCGATGCGACCAAATCGCAATTGGCCGCACCCGATGAGACGACGGCAGAAAACGCGGACACCGAGGCCGAGCGAACAGCGCGCCTGCT
>SKKI01000193.1 GCA_007121565.1 Phycisphaerae bacterium | reverse complement strand
GGCGTCGCCGAATATATTCAGCGCCAGCGACAGGATCAGTATCGCAACGGTCGCGGCTGTCATTTCCCACCAGACGCCCCGTGCCAGCTCGGCCCGGGCCGCGTCAATCATCGCCCCCCAACTGGGTTTTTCGGTCTCGCCCAGTCCGAGAAAGCTCAAAATCACCTCGGCGTGAATGAAGCCGACAAACCGCAATGAAAAGTTAATGATGATAATATGAAACACATTCGGCAGCAGGTGAAAAAAGATGATGCGAAGCGATGAGCAGCCCATCGCGCGTGCGGCCAGGACATATTCGCTTTCTTTGCGTTTCATAATCTCGCCGCGAATCAGCCGGGCGATGCCGACCCAACTGGTCAGGCCCAGCGCCAGGTACACGCCCGTCATCCCGCGCAGGGGGATACCGAACAGTGTCCTGTCCCGCAGAACGACCGCAAAGGCCATCACCAGCAGAATGCCGGGGATGGTATTGAGCGTGGTTACCAGCCACAAGATCAAGTCATCGATCCAGCCGCGAAAATAGCCGGCGATCGCGCCCAGCGGCACGCCGATCAGCAGGCTGATGATCGAGGCGCCCATGGCCACGGCAATCGACGTCTTGGCGCCGTAGAGGGTCTTGCGCAGGGTCGAACGGCCCAGGAAATCGGTCCCGAGAAGCGACCAGCCGGACTTTTCTTCGCCGTCCAGCGTCTGCCATTCATACGCCTGGCCCGGCGCCTGATAGGACGGCCCGATGGACTCATTCCACTGGGTCATATAGATCTCCCAGCCGGTGACCTCGGCGACAAACACCGCCCCGGCCAATACGAAATAGGCCAGCGAAATCCAAAAACAGACCATCGCCAGCTTGCGCTTTTTCAAGCGGCGCCAGCCGTCGGCCCACAAACTGCGCCCTTTGGAGGGCTTTCGTGATATCTGAACCTTTGTATCCATCATTATTCCAGCGAGACCCTCGGATCGACCCAAGCGTAACAAATATCGGTCAAGAGTGTAAAGATGACAATCAGCAGCGACATCATAAACGTAATTGCATTGAGGACCAGAAAATCGCGCGACGCGATCGCCTGAATCATCATATCGCCCAGCCCCGGAATGCCGAAGAACCTTTCCAGCAGCAGTGAGCCGAGTACCAGATAGGGAATCGACAGCACAACGTTGGTGATGATCGGCACCATCGCGTTTTTGAGCACATGCTTGAACAGCACCGTGCGGGTGACCAGACCTTTGGCAAACGCGGTGCGCACATAATCGCTTCGCATCTCGTCAAGCATCACGGTGCGGTAAAATCGCAGACTGACCCCCAACCCGGCGGCGATACCGATCAGCACCGGCAGCGCCACACTAACCCAGATGGACCGGTCGGGCACAAAGAAAATCGGGAACCAGTCCAGCTCATAGGCAAAGAAATACTGCCCGAAAATGATAAAGCTTAAATAGGGAATACTCATCCCCGTCACGCAGATGATCACCAGCAGCACATCCCACGCCGAGCCGCGCACAAACGCCACGATCAGCGCCAGGCTGATCGAGATCACCAGCGTCCCCAGGAAGATCGGGATCGTCAGGGCCAGCGACGGGCCCAGCCCCCACCGGATGCGGTCGGTAATGCGTTCGCGGTTGAGGTCGTAGCCGAAATCAAATGTCAGGGCGCTGGTAAAATGATTGCGGAACTGGCTGTCAAAGTCCAGCATCGCCGCTGCGCGGCCCAACTGGAAGTCCCCGAGACGCTGACGGAAAAGCTCGGCCAGCCAGATGTCTTTGGCTTCCTGCTCGATTTCAAACGGCTCGGCAGGACGCGCAACCCGGCCGTCGCGCTGGCGCTGCTCAAGCAATGCCGCCTCGGCCTGGTCGAATAACGCCTCGTCGGCTGCCTGCTGCCAGTCGTCGGCGTCCAGGGGCTTTAATCCCACAAACAACGGCTTGTCCAGCCCGTACTCCCGGCGGATTTCGGCAATGGTCTCGGCGTCGGCGTCGCGTCCGGCAATCTGGTAGGAAATATCCCCGCCCAGTAGCGTAAACAACACAAACGTCAACAGCAGCACGCCGAATACGATCGGGACGGTATAGAGCAAGCGTCGAATAATAAAGGCCGTCATTGTCTGTTTCGCAGCTCCCTAAGCAAGTCATTATAACGATTTCGCTGCTCAAGATCCACACGCCGATATTTTAATACATCATACGAAAAGACGTGCGGTTTGTAATTCCTGTACCACCCGTGCAGCAGGGCATACGAGACCCGGTGCGAGGTAAAGACCGCCGGATAGTCGGCCATCACCATCTTTTCCATCTTCCGGTACAATTCGGTGCGCTCCGGGCTGTCAAACATCACCTCGGCCTGCTCGAGCAGCTCGTCATATTCAGGATTGGAATAGAAAAACTTATTCCCACCGGGTGCAAAATACTTTGTGCCGAACATTCCCAAAAAACTGATTCCATCGGGCGAGCTGGCACTGACACCGCTGCTGAACATCTGTAAATGGCCGTTGTTCATTTCCGACAGGTACGTCGGCCAGTCCATATAATCGACCTCCAGCCGCAGGCCGACCCGGGATAAATATTTTTGCAGAAATTGGCCGTACTGCCGCGCGAAATTGTCCGTTCCCGGCATGCCCAGCCTCAGCGGGCCAATCGGGCCGCCGTGAATCGCCTCAGCCTCTTCGAGCAATTCCCTGGCCTCGGCCGGATCATAACGCGAAAAACCATAGTCGATGATATCCGGGTCGTAGGAATTCAGGCCCTTGGAAATGAACCCGTGCGCAATCTCAAAACGCCCGTTAAACAGCAGATCAATCAACGCCTGGCGATCAATCGCCCGCGAAATGGCTTTTCGCAGCGGCTTGTTGGGCCCCAGAACCGGATCGCGCAGATTAAACCCCATCCAGAAGGTGGACGGATCGACAAACGTTTCCAGGTTAATATCGCGCTGCCGCATAGTGTCGGTCAAGTCCTGGCCGGCCGCGCCGAGGGCCTCTTCAAAGTTGTCCTTGGGAATACCCGACATGTCCAGTTCGCCCCGCATAAACAGCAGCCAGCGGGGCTGATCTTCTTCTATAATACGGAAGATGACGCGGTCGGCAAACGGAATCGGCTTTCCCGCATCGTCCAGCAGGCCCGCCTCGGCGTCGCCGGGGCCTCCCTCGGACGGATACGTCTGGCCGCGCCAGTTTTCATTACGCACCAGTTCGAGGTAACTGCCTCGCCGCCAGTTTTTCAGCCGAAACGGCCCGGTTCCCACCGGACGGTTGCGGATGTTGCCGCGATAATAGTCCACCGCTTCTCTGGGCATCGGCGAGGTGGCGGTATCGGCCAGCACCGACTCAACTAACTGCGGCCAGGGGCGAACCAGCGTGATTTGCAGTGTATAGTCATCCAGCGCCTGCAGGCCCTCGACATCGTAACTGTAATCGACCGCCCACTCATCTTCAAACTGCCGGGTATAGTCGCGAAACGCATTGAGTCCGACAATGCGGTTGCTGTACGGCGGCCAGTTGACGCTGCGGTATTTGACATTGGCAACGCGTTTGATGGCATAAACAAAATCGTGTGCGGTCAATTTGCGACCATTACCATCGGGAAAGCACGGATCGTCCTGAAAGTAAACGTCCCGGCGAATGGGGATGGTATAGGTCAGCTTGTCATCGCTGATGGTGGGCATGTCCGCGGCCAGAACGGGAATGATTTCATAGGGGCGCTTGAGGTAATGATACCCGTACAGGGTCTCGTAAATATTGCCTCCGGCCACCATCATCCCGTACACATCGCGCATATTTCCGGCATCCAATGTCTGGATTTTGGTTGCCAGCGCTAAACGTATCACCTGTTCTTCGTGATCGGGTCCGGCGACGCGCCATTCACAGCCGCTCAGCAACGCCGCCAAGGCTGCCAGCCAAACCACCGTCAGGCCGCGTACTGCGGCGCCGGACCTGCTTGGATGCAGTGATCTGGCTTTACCGAAATGTCTTTTTATAATGCTCACGTGTGTCGGTATCCAACTGGTAAAATTTTGTCAGTCCCATACCATTCATATCGGCTCGATAGGCATTTGGCACAACATTTTTCACCCATTCATGGTGCAGCAAATATGAAATGCGATGGTACACAAACGCTTTTGGCAGGTCTTGAACAACAATACGCTGGGCTTTGCGATACAGTTCGGTGCGTTCGGGACTGTCGGGCATAACAGCAATTTGCTCATAAATCGCGTCAAATTCAGGGTTGCTGTATTGCGAGCTGTTGGGCCAGGGGGCGTTTTTGCTGTAATAAATCTTCATAAAGTTTTCCGCGTCCGGATAATCGGCCATCCATCCGGAAAAAAACATCTGGTGGCTGCCGTTGCGCAGCCGCTCCAGGTATGTCGGCCAATCGAACATCTCCAGCTCCACCCGCAGGCCGATTGAGGCCATACAGTTCTGAAGAAACTGTCCCATCTGACGGATGGTCGCATCGGTACCGCCCACCGCCAGCCGCAAGGGGCCGATCGGGCCGCCGTTAAGCTGCTCAGCCTCAGCCAATCGCCGGCGGGCCTTGTTCAAATCCAGTCGCGACGACGAATACTCCGCAATCGAAGGGTCATATTCATTCATCACCGGGGGGATATACCCGTGGGCGATTCGGCCGCGGCCGTTCTGGAACAAGTCGATGAATCCAGGCCGATCGATACTCAAGCTGATGGCTTGACGCAGGGGATGGTTCTCGCCAAGGACGCCGTCGGCCATATTGAAGCCCACCCAGAAGGTATTGGGCTCATCGAAATCTCTCAACTGAATGCCGCGCTGGACCATCTGGTCGGTCATCTCGACACCCATTGAAATCACCTGGCCGAAATTGTCTTTGGGAATGCTGTTCATATCCAGCTCTCCGCGCATAAATAACAGCCAGCGCGGCTGATCTTCAATGATGATGCGCCAGAAGACACGGTCGATATAGGGCAATTGCTGCCGACTGCCGTCTGCCAACTGAACGACGCCATGGTAGCGCCGGTGGCGTTCGGCCTCAATATAGCTGCCCCGCTGCCAGCGCACCAGGCGATACGCCCCGGTTCCCACCGGATTGTGCCCGATGCGGGGGCCGTAATAGTCCACTGCCTCGCGGGGCATCGGGGCGGTGGCGATATACTGAAGCCACATCACAAATTGCGGCCATGGGCGCACAAGCTTGACCACAAGCGTATAATCGTCCTCGGCATATAACCCCTCTACAGGACGGTCATAATCTACCTCTTCCGCTGGTGTATCGCGTGTATAGTCCCGAAACGCATCCAGCCCGACAATGCGGCCGTCAAAAATCCACCAGCTTTTACTCCTGTTTTTGATATTTGCGATACGCTTCCACGCATAGACAAAATCGTCCGCCACCAGTTCTCTTCCAACGCCATCCGGAAAGCAGGGATTGTCATGAAAATAAACCCCCTGTCGAATAGGAATACGGTAGACGGTTTGGTCTTCACTGATCTGCGGCATGTCGGCCGCCAGCAAAGGAACCATTTGATAGGGTCGAGCGGTGTAATCATAATCATACAGGCACTCGAAGATGTCGCCGGCGACCGCGGAGCTGATTGTGTCGCCCACCTCAGCCGGATCCAGCGTCTGGACCTTATCCCGAAGCCGATGATGTATAATCGTATCCCCTGCTCGATCCGGCTGGTTGCGGTCACAGCCGATCAGGGCGGCGGTACTGCCGAGCAGCAAGCACCAGCCGACCAGCACAACCCGGCGGCGGCGGAGACATGACCCGCGATCGTTACATCGAAGCGGGCGACGTTCTCGGCGTTTCTGATATCCAGTCAATGTGTTCATTGATTACTCGCTTGCAGGCGGATCGGGCAGCCGCGGCGGGGTATGGACAGGCTGGCCGGTGCCAGTACTTCCATAGTTAAATCCCAAACGTGAGGCCAGGTGTCCCGCCCCGGCACCACTGCCGAAGTAGGCCTCAAATTCGCGTTCCAGCCCCGCGCCGCCGCGCTGAATAAGGCGTATAAAAGGCGTCGGCTGATCCATAATACGGTTTAAAACCTGCGTTTCCACTTCCGCAATAACGCCCACCAAAGCATCCCGCTGCGTATCGCTCAACGGACTGGGATCGGCCATATACCGTTGGAAAACCAGCGACAGCAACTCGGCAAAGTGCCGCCCCAATGCCGCGCGAGCCTCGGACGGCCTTTGTTCGAGAATCACCTGGCCCGTCATTCTCAGCAGTGCCCCGTCGAACCACTCATCAGCCACATCCCAGTTCATATACGCCTGGGCCCGCCGCTGGGCAGCAGCCTGGAGAATCTCATGGGCCGCCGGACGGTCCACCCCGGCCGCAAATGTCACAATGGCACGCAGAATCTCTATATCCGACTCGTCCTGAACGCGATCAAGCAGCGCATCGAGAATCTGCCGGGTTAACGCTTCATCGCCGGTAGCCGGGTCAATAAGCTGTGAACGTATCGCCCTGCCGGCAACGCTCTTGACTGCCCAATACCGAACCACATCATCCGGATCGTCCAGGCGATCCAGCCCAAATTCTGCCAACAGAGGGCTTTGCATTTGGGCGGTTAAAATCATCAAATTCCGACGCATCAGTGTTTGGCTGTCGGATGCCACCCACTGATCAACCGTCTCAAAAGCTGTTTGCAAGTGATCTCTGCCGATTTGTGTATACACAGTGGCATAAAAACTAAGCGGCTCGGTGCCTTTTTGCTTCTGGATCTCCCGACGAATCGACACAATCTCAGAGGACTCCTCGCTCAAGAGCATCATATCCATGGCGGTATGCCAGAAATCATCAATCGCGTTCCGGTCAGACTGGGTCGGCTCATCGCCGGTCTGCTGGAGACGTTCACGAACCGACGACACGTCGCCAACAGGAACAGCCTGCAAACTGTGACAGAAAAGACCAAAAATGCACAGCAAAGGGACTATTTCTTTCATATATCCTACCATCTTTAATAAGAATTACCGATACATACACAAATGTTGACAAAAGCTTACCCCCATATCGGATAGCTGTCAAGGTCTTTCAGTGTATACGAACCGGGATAGTCGTTTGGTTCAGCTTCCGGTCCGAAAAAACGGCGTTGCAAACATATATAGACTTTCGTGTACAAAAGTGATAAACTTTTGTTATTCGACGCGTAAAATAAACCGAATAAAAGGATATCTGGCCTATGGCAATGAACTTTTGAAAATCTAAGCAGTAACAGTCTTTATAACAATACGTTATTCGCAGCTTGGTAAATACCATAAAATCATTTTTCGTAACGGGATGATGACATTACGCGAGATATTGCAGCATAAGCGGTGCTGGTGGGCCGCGGCGGCCATCTTTGCCGGGCTCGTACTGAGCATCACCGCTCTGCCCGAAGTCCTTGCACATAACGCCGAAAACACCGACGGTGCCCCTGCCCAAACGCAGACGGACGGCGACCAGGATGACGACCCAGCCAGTCCGGATACCCCATCCACACCATCCGACCCCAACGAGCCGCCTCAGGGCGCCGAGCCCGATGCGATCACCGATCAGCAGCAGCCGCAAGAAGAGCCCGACGGTTTCGACTCGATGTTTCCGGATGCCGAAGATATCGTGGAATTGTTTGACTATTTTGATCGGATATTCAGCGACGAATATGTCTCCAAAACCGGCGATGTGGACTACGCGACCCTCCGCCGCAAGCGGATCGATTTGATCCGAGCCGCTAACGTCCTTGAGCAATTGCATCCGGCCGTCCTGATGAGCCTGGACCGTGAGCAGCGCATCGCCTTCTGGATCAACACGTACAACGCCTGCACCCTCAAACTGATTATCGACAATTACCCGATTGAACCCAAGTGGTATATGATATTTTATCCGGGCAACAGCATTATGCAGATTCCCGGGGCCTGGACGCGGGTATTTTTTCGCATCATGGGACTGGAATACAATCTGCAGGAAATGCGCAATGACCTTTTGCTGGATCGTTACCAGGACCCGCGCATCAGCTTTGCGCTGACGCATGCGGCCCGCGGCGGGGCGTTATTGCGCAATGAGCCGTTTGTGCCCGAGACACTGGATGAGCAGTTGGATGATCAGGTGCGGCGATTTCTCGCTTCGCAGCACGGCATGCGCATCGACACCGGCAGCAACGTACTGTACCTGTCAAACGTCTTTTCGATGAACCGCAATGCGTTTATAAATTCAGAGTATGCCGAGATATTGCGATTTCGCTCGCGCAGACCTGAAGAGCGGGCATGGCTGAATTTCCTGTATGAGCATCTTCCCGAAGAGCAGGCCTCGTGGCTGCTAACCAACGACCCCGCGATTCGTCTTATGGACTTTGACTGGACGCTCAACGAGCAATAATCCTCATTTCTCTGCCTGTCAGGCCCACAAAAAACGCCTTTGGGAGGTCATTTTTATTTTGACCCCTTGTTAGTAGTGGTTATAATCAAGATTTTATTTCATTTTTCACAGTAACCCACAGGAGTTGGTGCAATGACAAAAAAGACAGGTTCCACAGCAGGTCGATTCAACAATCGGGGCCACTTGTTTACCAGTGAATCCGTAACGCTGGGACACCCGGACAAGGTCGCCGACCAGATTTCCGATGCCATTCTGGACGCTATGCTGGCCCAGGACCCGGACAGCCGGGTGGCCTGCGAGACGCTGGTGGCAACCGGCATGGCCGTGATCGCCGGCGAAGTGACCACAAAGGCTATGGTCAATATCTCCGATGTGGTGAGAAAAACCATCCGGGAAATCGGCTACACCCATCCGGAGATTGGCTTTGACGCCGACAATTGTGCTGTTCTGGTGGCACTGGGCAGGCAAAGCGCCGATATTTCGCAAGGCGTTACCGAAGGTAAAGGGCTGCATAAAGAACAAGGCGCCGGCGACCAGGGACTGATGTTCGGCTTTGCCTGTAAGGAGACCCCGGCACTGATGCCGATGCCGATTTACCTGGCCCATAAAATGACCGATCGGCTTGCGCGCATGCGGCAAACCGGCAAACTGCCCTGGCTGCGCCCGGACGGCAAAAGCCAGGTCACCGTCGAATACGGCGACAACGGCAAGCCCAAACGCATCCATACCGTCGTTGTCTCCACGCAGCACGACGCCGATGTCCCCTACCGCGAGATTAAAAAGCAGATCATCGAACAGATTATCCTGCCGGTACTGCCGGCCAAGCTGGTCGATAAGAAAATAATCTATCACATCAATCCAACCGGGCGCTTTGTCACCGGCGGCCCCAAAGGCGACTGCGGCGTGACCGGACGCAAGATCATCGTCGACACCTACGGCGGGCGCGGCAGCCACGGCGGCGGGGCCTTCAGCGGCAAAGACCCGTCAAAAGTGGACCGCTCGGCCAGCTATATGGCCCGCTACATCGCCAAAAATGTCGTCGCGGCCGGGCTTGCCGAGGCCTGCGAAGTACAGTTGTCCTACGCCATCGGCCTGGCCGAGCCGATCAGTGTGCTGGTCAACACCGAAAACACCGCCCGCATCGATGAGCTGCTCATTGAGGATGTGGTGCGCAAGACCTTCCCCCTGACGCCGAAAGGAATGATTGACCACCTCAAACTCAAACGCCCCATTTACACAGAAACCGCCCGCAACGGCCACTTCGGACGCAAGCACCCGGACTTTACCTGGGAACAAACCGACATGGCCGACACACTCCGCAAGGCCGCTGGACTATAACAAACAAAAAAAACGACAGCGTCCCGATCCACCACCGGGACGCTGTCGGCATCGGCAAAACGCCTTTGATCGATGCGATCAATGATAGAAATGGCGTTTTCCGGTAAAGACCATTGCAATGCCGTGTTTGTCGGCGCAGGCAATGACCTCGTCGTCCTTTTTTGAGCCGCCGGGCTGAACAACACAGGCAATGCCCGCTTTGGCGGCGTTTTCGACGTTGTCCGGGAAGGGGAAAAAGGCATCCGAGCCCATCGCGGCTCCTTTTGCGTGTTCGCCGGCCTGTTTGATGGCGATGTGCCCCGACTCGACGCGATTCATCTGACCGGCGCCGACCCCGACGAGTGTGCGGTCCTTGACCAGTGTGATGGTATTACTCTTGACGTGCTTGGCGCACAGCCAGGCGATACGCAAATCCTCAAGCTGCTCGGCGGTGGGCTTGGCCTGGGTCGGGACGGTCAATGCATCCGGTTCCCAGCCGATCAGGTCGCGCTGCTGAAGCAGCAGCCCGCCGACCAGGCAGCGAACATCGTATTGATCGGCGTCAATCTGTTTTCGGTCTATCGGGCCGGTCTCGAGAAGCCGAACGCGCTGGCCCCAGCCCTTGAGCGTGCGGATGACCTCGACAGCGTCGTCGTCGTAGGCCGGAGCGATGATGACCTCGGCAAAGAAACCGGCCGCGCCTTTGGCCTTGCCGAAACGGGCATACGATTCCATAATAATCGTCGC
>SKKI01000285.1 GCA_007121565.1 Phycisphaerae bacterium | reverse complement strand
GCACAGGTCCGTCAGGTTCTCGGCCGTCGGCTCCGGCGGATGGGCAAACAAGCCGGTCGGCTCAATATTCATCGGCACCACCTCGCAGCCGAGCTTTTCAAGCAGGTAGCGTCCCGCCACCCCGCCGGCGCCGTTGGCGCTGTCCAGCACCACCTTATACCGCCGCCGTCCGATCAGCGCAGGATTGACCACCGCCAGCACCTTTTCCGTATGAATCCGCGGCGCCTGGCCGTTGCAGGAAACAGTGCCGCAGTGCAAAGAATCCGTCAGGGAAAAGAGGCGCTCGTGATAGCCCCGAATAATCGCCTCGGCCATCGCACGCGGCGGCGCAATGCCGTTGTCCAGCAGCAGCTTGATGCCGTTCCAGTCAATCGGATTATGGCTGGCCGTGATAATCACCCCCCCGTCGCAGCCAAGCTGCCGCACCATAATCCCAACCCCCGGCGTCGCGCAAATCCCCAGGTCAATCACACTGACCCCGCTGGCCGTCAGCCCCGCCGCCACCGCCGAAAACACCATCTGCCCCGACGGACGTGAATCGCGACCCACAGCGACCGTCAGCGCCTTATCCGGCTTGTGCCGACGCAAAAACGCCCCGAACGCACACCCGTACGCGAGGGCATTCTGCGGCGTCAGATTCTCGCCCACAATCCCGCGCATCCCGCTGATACTGATAATCAACTCCTGAGTCATAGAGACCTTTCTTATGAATACCGGGATCGAAAAAAGAGGATAGAAGTTAGAAAATAGAAGTTAGAATCTACTTGCCGGCTTCAACCGTCTGATTTCTGTTTTCCCATCGTTTCATCAAGCTAAACAACATTGCATTGACTTGGTGATATCTTCGCTTTGCATATCCTTCTCGTATATTAATTACAGCCGAACGGGACGATCTTCGGATTTGATCGGTCAATGAATAGGTTTCTTCTCTGGGAAACCGCTTGGTCATCTCAAACACTTCCATTGCCAACTGATACGCAAGCTGATAGACCATCAAGTCATCTACTTTTTTGATAGGACCACCCATCTTCTTACCTCTATCTTCTAACCTCTATCTTCACATTTTCCGTGAATGTTCCAGCGTATACTTGAGCTTGGCAACCACATCTTCAACCTGCTTGTCGCGAAGGGTCAGAATGTCCCGCAGCGCCTCGCCGATATGCGGCAGATAGGTCTCGATATAACCGCGTTTGACCATTTCTTCTCGGATGCGCTTCTGGCGGCGCACATGAATCCCCAGTTTCCGCCCGCACTCCTGAATCGCCAGCTTGATTTCCTTGATAATCTCCGGATAATGCGCCACCGCTTCCTTGCTTTCGGAAGTAAACGGCACCCACACTGAGGCGATATGCACCATCAGCAGCAGCGGCCCGGCCGGCAGCGCCCCCCGGCTTTGGCTGAGCCCGTAATTGCGCCAGTTGGTATCCAGCACCGCCTTGTAGGTCGCGCAGCCGGACTGCTGATACAGCAGCGGCACCCGGTTGGCAAGCCGCACCAGCCGCATCAGCGGCTCTTTGTCGTCCCCGTTGCCGCCGGCGTTTTTACAGCCGTACGCCAGCGCCGCCTCGACAATAAACGGATTGCCGCGATAGACCGCCGGCTTGCGCGTGCAGCTTGTATAAAAATCCGCCTCGACCACGCGGCCCAGCCCCTCGATCAATTTCTCTTCGCCGATCGGCCCGATACAGTTGGTCGGAGGAGCGGCCAGCTTCGTCGAGTTAATCGCCTCGTACAGCCGCTCGGCATCCTTAAGCGTCATCTTATCCGGCTTGAGATTGACCGAGACTTTGGCTTTTTTGCAGATCTCCACGGCAAGCCGTTCGCTGACCCGCGAAAAGTCCTTCCGCAAAAACTCGCGCATCTTTTTGGCCGAGCTTTGACGCGCCATCTTAAACAGCACCCCCAGCTCCACGCCATAGGGATGCGGCTTGATCTCAACCGGCACAAACGGCAGCTCCTCAGTCTGGCGCGGATACTCCACGACAGTGCCGTCCGGCGTGCGATACGTGATCGTCGCGTGCGGGTTGGACATCGCCGTCTGAGCCAGGTATTCATCCACACTCTGCTTGCCCTTCTGATAGCGCCCCTCCATCGCGATGGTCACGCTTGTGCCGGTCGGCAAATCAAAATCGCACTCCTCGTCCAGGATCACCTCCGGACGGTTGCGCGTCGTGTCAATCTGCACATGATAATGCATCGCCGGCTTTTTCGCGCTGATGCGCGTGATGATCTGCACCGGCTCACCGGTGGTCAGCAGCCCGTACATCCCCGCGGCACTGATGCCGATGCCCTGCTGGCCGCGGCTCATCTTAAGCGTATGAAACTTACTGCCGTACAGCAGACGCGCAAAAATATTCGGCACCTGCTTGGCCACAATCCCCGGCCCGTTGTCTTTAACCGTCACCCGGTACCGGTTTTCGCTGCTATTCATCGGGGCAATCGACACCGCGATCATCGGCCGGATATGCGCCTCCTCACAGGCATCCAGCGCATTGTCCACCGCCTCTTTGATCGCCGTCAGCAGGGCCTTTCGCGGATTGTCAAACCCGAGCAAATGACGATTCTTGGCAAAGAACTCGCTGACGCTGATGTCCCGCTGCTTGGCGGCCATGCTCTCGGCGGTTGCCGCCTGCGATACCCGCCGCGATTTTTTCTTGCCGCCGGCCGCGCCCGATGTGCCCGAGGCCTTGCGGCCGGGCGCCGGCGACTG
>SKKI01000278.1 GCA_007121565.1 Phycisphaerae bacterium | reverse complement strand
TGGCAGGGCTGGATTTGTCGCAGATGCTGGCGATTCTGTCGCGCAAGCGGCTGATTTTTCACGATGCCGGTTACGATTTGCGGCTGATGCTGGCGGACTTTGATTTTCGCCCGGACGGTGAGATTTTCGATACGATGCTGGCCGCCCGCTTGATCGGTCTGGAAAATGTCAGCCTTTCGGCCTTGCTGGAGCAGATTCTCGGCCTGCGCATGTCCAAGCAGAATCAGCGGGCCAACTGGGCCAAGCGGCCGCTGTCGCGGACATTATTGGCCTATGCCGTCGAGGACATACGCCATCTGGGCCGACTGGCCGACTATCTGGCCGGCAAGCTCGACGAGCTGGGGCGCACCGACTGGCACCGGGAATACTGCCAATGGACCATCGCCCAAAGCCAAATCCCCAAAACACCCGAAGATCCTGACAGAGTATGGCGTATTCGAGGCACATCGGGCCTGTCGCCGCGTCAATTGGCGTTTGTGCGGGCCATCTGGCACTGGCGCCAGCACGAATCCGAGCGGGTGGATCTATCGCCGTTTCGCATTTTTCGCAATGACCAGATTCTGGACCTTGCGCAGTGGGCCCAGCGGCAAAAGCGGATTGACGCCGAGCATCTGCCCCGCCTGCCGCGACATTGCAGGGATAACCGCCTCCGGGCCCTTGTCGAGGCGCTGCAGGAGGCCTCAATGCTTGGCCCGGACCAATGGCCCCAGCCCCTGCCGCGCCAAACCAACAACCGGCCGTCTGCCGAAGTCATCGAGAAAACGGACATATTACGAGTCGAATGTCGCCGCATCGCCGAATCGCTGGGTCTTCCGCCTTCGCTGATCGCCTCGCGAAAGAGCCTTCAGGCCGCGGTCAACACCGCCGCCGATACAGAGGAGAAACTGCTGAACATCGGGTGGATGCGCTGGCAGATTCGGCTGATTCTGCCGTCATTGCGCCACGTATTGGGTCGGTCTGCCGAGTAAGGTCAAAACGCATTTTTCTCTGTTCGACCCGAAAAAACATAGACGTCCCGCCGTTTTCGGTATAAAGTAGCCTCTTATCAGTGAACGCAGCACGGCCATCCAGACCGTATTGCGATCCGTTCACCGTTTGACAATGATACGTGCGATGAAGACAGCCACATTCAACGCCAACTCGATACGCAGTCGCATCGGCCCGATCTGCCGCTGGCTGGAGGTGCATCAGCCCGATGTGCTGGCGGTGCAGGAAACCAAGGTCACGGACGCAGATTTCCCGCTCGATGCGTTTGCCCCGACCGGCTATCACGTCATTTATCGCGGCCAGAAAGCGTACAACGGCGTGGCGCTGTTTACCCGGACAGAACCGACCCGGGTTCTCGACCGCCTGCCGGGCGATTCGCGCGATGAGGCGCGTTTTCTTCAGGCCGACTGCGGCCCGATCACCCTGGTCAATACCTATGTGCCGCAGGGCTTTGAGATGGGATCGGAAAAATTTCAGTACAAGCTTCAATGGCAGGCCCTTCTGAGGGACTATCTGGCCTCACAGCTTCGACCCGACTCGACGCTGATCTGGATGGGCGACCTGAACGTGGCGCGCGACCCGATCGATGTGCATGACCCTGACCGGCTGTGGGGCAGCGTATGTTTCTGCAAAGAGGTTCAAGAGGCGATGGAGGCGATACTGGCCCTTGGGTTGACGGATCTGTTTCGCCTGCACTATCCCAACGAGGCGGGCTGTTATACCTTCTGGGACTATCGCATTCCGAACGGATTTAAGCGCAACCTGGGCTGGCGGCTGGACTATATCGCCGCAACCGAGGCCCTGGCCGGGCGCTGCCTGCGCTGCGAGATCGACACCGCCCCGCGCCACGCCGAAAAACCCAGTGATCACACGTTTTTGTGGGCGGAATTTGAGGTATGAGACGGCCCCGGCGAAATCGTCTCTAACGGCTTGAATAATATGGTTTTTCGGGTAAAATAGCGTTCAGGTTATTGAAGAACAAAACGATATAGACAGTAGTGCAGGATAACGTGAAATTTACACTCGTACCGGTTTCGGGAGTGTTTGATTCGTAATATAGGACGTTTAAAACGACACATGACCCCATCGACGATATCTTATGACGCTTTCAAAGAGCTGATGGCCGAACGGTCAATGGCCTATCTGCGGGCGGCGCTGTTTGTGTCCAAGCACCGGCACGACGGCCATATCCTGACCCGTCCGCTGGTGGGCGAGCTGCTCTCGCATTCGTCACAGATCGAGGAACTGCTGGATTCCTACGGCGCCCGAAACAACTGCCAGTGGGCAAATTTTCGCTTTTTCACCGCGACCATCAAACTGTTTTCCAATGTCAGCTATGAGCTTCTTCACATCCAGCATTCCCTGCCGCACTACCGCCTGCTGCCGGTGCAGAGGGATTTTGCCAACAGTGTCGACCAGACACTCAGCGTGACCGAACATATTCTCCGCAAGGCCACACAGTATCTTGTCAATGAGGCCAGGCGATTGAAGATGCCGCTGTCCGATATTCATATCAGCGATGATTTTTATGTCGAAAAACTCCCCCCCGGACGGCTTCCGCATGATCTGGCGACGCGCAGACCCGGAACCGTCTCCAAAACCGTATCGCTGCTGGCCACGGCGTTTTTAAATCTCGCCGCCGAAAGTAAACACATCCTGCCCAAAACGCAAATCCACCCCAGCTCGGCATTGTGCGGAATGTCCGGCCCGATCAGCGAAGAGCATTTTCGTTCCCTGGAGCTTCGGTTTCACAACCTCCAGTCGCTGTATGACACGTATGTGTCGATCACCGAGACCGAGGTGCTGGACAAAGACCTGCCCGTCCTGCGCGGGCATATCAGTGTCGTGCTGCATTTGCTGCGTATGTCCCGGGATTTTGCGCATTATTACGAGCGTCACGCCGGCCCGGCCGCTCAGCAGATCGCCGGCAAACGCAAACGCGTCATCGATCCGGACAAGCTGCTGGATCTGGTGATCAATTTTAGTGTGTACTTTGTGACGCAATACCTGACCTGCGCCGAACTGCTGTGCCAGAATATGCTGCGGCGCTACACGGAAATCGATCGTATCGAGGTGAATGTGCCGCCCTACAGAGGGTTTCATGTCCGCCCGTCGACCCTGATATCCAAGCTGGTGCTGCACTACGGCAGCGAAGTGAAGATGCTGCTGGACAGCGAAGAATATGACGCCGCATCGCCGCTGGAGCTGTTTCGCGCCAATGAGAAAATCAACGCTTTCAAGCGGCGTTCGCTGGCTAAGGCTATTCTTGAGATGGATATGATCCCGGCCAACAACCAGGTCGATGATATTACCAAGTTTATTCGAGAGGCCATCCTCAAGCTGGCCGAGCACAACAAGCTGATTATCTATGACCATCCGCTGCAAACCAACGGCAAACCCTCTCACTTGTCAGGGGCCAGTCTGCTCGAACAGGTCACCGACCAAATTGCGCGGCTGCAAGTCACCGGCAAGATTGATATGGCCACCGATATCGCCGTTACATTTGTCGGCGACAAGCGCGTACTGGAAGATATTAAACTGCTGGCCCAAAACGGCTACGGCGAAGACAAGTTCGGCAATAATATTCCGCTGCCCGAAGGGCTGACCTACTTGCGAAAATAATGTTGTTCTCTGAGTTCAGGACCCCATCTCATGACATCGACACTGATTAATTCCGATTTTATTACCGCTATCGCTGCAGAGCTGAAACTCCATACGAACCAGGTCGAGGCGACCGCGGCGCTGCTGGCCGAGGAGGCCACCGTACCGTTCATTGCCCGCTATCGTAAGGAGGCGACCGGCAGCCTGGATGAGGTGGCCGTCATGCAGATTCGCGACCGGCTGATTCAGCTTGCCGAGTTGGCGCATCGCAAGGGCACCATTCTGGATTCGCTGGCCGACCGCGGCCTGCTGACCGATGAGCTCAAAACGCAGATCCAGCAGGCCGCGACGATGACGGTATTGGAAGATATCTACCTGCCTTACCGCCCCAAACGCCGCACACGCGCGACGATGGCCCGGGAAAAAGGGCTCGAGCCGCTGGCCGAGATTCTGCTCGCCCAGCAGGACCAAACCGACCCGAAAGCCGAGGCGGCCGCTTTTATCGATCCGGAAAAAGGCGTCGAAGACGCCGATACCGCGCTGGCCGGGGCTCGGGATATCATCGCCGAAATCATCAGCGAGGATAAAAACAGCCGGGAAAAAATGCGGGAGCTGTATTTTCGCCATGCTGTGTTTCACAGCAAAGTCATCACCGGCAAAGAAGCCCAGGGCGCCAAGTACGAAAACTATTTTGACTGGCAGGAGCCGGCCGCGACCGCCCCGTCGCATCGGGTGCTGGCCATGCGGCGCAGTGAAAAAGAAGGCGTCCTGACGCTGCGCGTCCTGCTGCCCGAGGACAAGGCAACGGAGTTGCTGTACCGCCTGTTTGTCCGCGGCGACGGGCCATGCTCGGCCCAGGTGCGCAGCGCGATCGACGACGGCTATAAGCGGCTGCTGGGCCCGGCAATGGAGACCGAGGTGCGCCTGGCGGCCAAACAGCGTGCCGATGAGGAGGCGATTCGCGTATTTGCCGACAACCTGCGCCAACTGCTGATGACTCCGCCGCTGGGTCAAAAGAAGGTGCTGGGCATCGACCCGGGCTTTCGCACCGGCTGCAAAATCGCCTGGCTGGATCGACAGGGCAAACTGCTCGGCCATGATGTGATCTTTCCGCACAACGGGCAGAAAGCCGCCGCCGAAGCCGCCGAAAAAGTCAAGGCCCTCTGCGCCGAATTTAATGTCGAGGCAATCGCCATCGGCAACGGCACCGCCGGACGGGAAACGGAGGCCTTTATCCGCGGCATCGGCCTGAATCAAAACATTGCCGTGGCGATGGTCAACGAAAGCGGCGCGTCGGTGTACTCGGCCTCGGACGCGGCTCGTGAGGAATTTGCCGCCGAAGATCTGACCGTTCGCGGCACGGTCTCGATTGCCCGGCGGCTGATGGACCCGCTGGCTGAGCTGGTCAAGATCGACCCCAAATCCATCGGCGTCGGGCAGTATCAGCACGATGTCGATCAACTGCTGCTCAAGCAGGCTCTGGACGATGTGGTCATCAGTTGCGTCAACCGTGTCGGCGTTGAGGTCAACACCGCCAGCAAGCAGCTCTTGACGTATGTCTCGGGGCTGGGGCCGCAACTGGCTCAAAAGATTGTGGACACGCGCAACGAAAACGGCCCCTTCCGCTCACGGCGCGATCTGCTCAGTGTTCCCCGGCTCGGGGCCAAGGCCTTTGAGCAGGCCGCCGGATTTCTGCGGATTTACGACGCCGACAACCCGCTTGATGCCAGCGCCGTCCACCCGGAGAGCTACCCGATTGTTGAGCGGATGGCTGCGGAGCTAAGCTGCACGGTCAAAGACCTGATGACCAATGAGCCATTACGCAAGCAGATTGACCCGAAGACCTATGTCACCGAGACCATCGGGCTGCCTACGCTCAATGACATTCTCGGTGAGCTGGCACGACCCGGCCGCGATCCGCGCGAGCAGTTTGAGGCCTTTGCCTTTGCCGAGGGCGTCGAGAAAATCGAGGACTTGACGGTCGGGATGAAGCTGCCGGGTATAGTCACCAATATCACGGCGTTCGGGGCGTTTGTGGATATCGGGATTCACCAGAACGGTCTGGTGCATATCAGCGAACTGGCCGACCGGTTCGTCAAGGACCCGGCCGAGGTGGTCAGCGTCCATCAACAGGTCAATGTCTCGGTGATGGAGGTCGATACGGCGCGGGGCCGCATTAAGCTGTCGATGAAAAAGGTTCCCGGCAGCAAACCGCCGCCCAAGGCCGACCGCCCCAAAGCAAAACCCAAACACAAGGCCAAGGCAACATCACAGACGCCGCCGCCCAAGCAGCCCGAACGGCTCATCGACCGGCTGACGCTGGGGATGAATTGAGGTCAGAGGTCAGAGGTCAGAAGTCAGGAGTCAGAAGACAGGAGTGAAACGGATTTTGGTTATTCTGTGTCTTCTGCGATCGGCTCTGTTTGCTCGGGCTCTTGGGGTTCAGGCTCGGGCTTTTCTTCGAGCAGGGCCTCCATCGGCTGAGTCAAATCCTCAAACTTTGCCGATGAAATCGTATAGACCCAGCCGTCGTGCCGCCTGGCAAACATCTCGGCGGCGTCCATGGCCAGCAGCTTGGCCTCTTTCTGCTGCAGCGTTTCGGGCGAATCGTCGGCCCCGACCTGTACGGCAGCGGTGTCCATAAAGTCGGCCGTGACTGTCGCGTAGAATGTGCCGTCGTCCTGGGCCAGCATGATCGTATAGACGGTCGTATCCTCCAGCCGGCAGACATAACTGTGATTAAATTCCAGCCCGTCAGGCGCATTGCGGGCCGCTGTCACATCTTCAAACCGAAGCGTACTCAGCGCCCCGAACACTGTGCGGTAGGCAGTGCCTTCAAACTGCATCCCGTCGGGCATAGGATCCAGATATATCCCCGGTTCGTTGTCGCTGGCCAGCAGGACATAGTCGCCATCGGGCCCGCGCACCATCACACTGCTGATTGCGTTGCGGTCAACCTGAAGCAGTGTGGTGTCCACATAGCTGATCGGGCGCGTCTGCAGGAAGGGCGGACTCTGGATGAAATAGGTCGCATCGTCCGTGGTCAAACGGGCATAGGCGCCCTCGGGGTCGGATTGCGTCGGGGAGATGATCACGCCGGTGATCTCTTGGCCGTCGCTGTCATAAAAACGTACCGTATAGCGCGCCGTTTGCTCGGTCACTGACAGGTCGGCATGATTGGCCGGGTTGTCGGTGATGTACTCGGTCAGGCGGATATTCAGGCAATGGCTCAGCAGGCGGTTGACCGCGCGGATATCGGCCGGGTAGCGGTCCTTCTGGTCAACCCGGAAGCCGCTGTTTGCCCGGCTCAGCGTGACCGTCTGCTCGGGGTCCTGTGAGGTGATCGTTATCTGCGCGATCGCGTCCGGGTCCAGCCCCTGCACCAGGGGCGCGCGCAGCACCGTGGGGCGTCTGCCGGCCCGGTCGGCCAACCGGCTTTGCAGGACTGCCCAGCCGGTCATAATCACCGCCGCAATTGCCAATATCACAAGCTTTCTGTCTGTCATATCACATCTCCGGATGGTACGTTTATTTATGCGTCGCTGGCATGACTGATATAATACCGCCGACGAATGCCGCGATGGGCCCCGATGCCGACGGCAATCAGCAGCGTCAGGATCGGACCCGGCAGCGTACAGAAATTACGCATTTGAACTTTAAGGCCCTCAATCTGCCGGCGCCTTTGCATTCGCACATCACGCAGTCGCTGTTCGGCCTCCAGCAGCTTTAGTTCGATTTCGCGTTTTTCCTCAAGAATTGCCTGGTTGATCAGCTCGCCTCGGCCTTCGCCTTCCAGCGACTGCAGCCGCTCGTTAAGCTGCCGCTCAAACCCTTCGATCTGTGCGCGGATGCGCTCTTCTTCCTCGGCGGTCTCGGCGGCGGCTTGCTGTTCGATTTCATCGACCGCCGTGAAGGGCCGCTGAAACGTGCCGCGCGAACGGATGGAAATCAGGTGCGCCGAGCCGGACAGATCCTCCAGCGCATTGAGCAGCAGCGCACTGTTGTCGCCGGAGGGGATCAGCCCGAATATCGAGCGGTGATAGGCCGCCGTATCACTGATAAAATCGACATCGGCCACCACCACGACGGCGCCCGGTTCGACCGCCTCGGTCAACCCTGTCAGGCGCACCGGCCCGGCGGCATCAAAATCGGCATCCGCTTCAAGCTCATCCGGTTCGATTGCAACGCCGTCGGGAAATGCCGACCGAAAGTGCCCGCTGACCAGATACGCCATCACCACCGGCTCGGTGCCGTCTACAAAACGGCGCATAAACGCCTCGTAATCCGGCGACAGCAATTCGGCAACAGAGCCGGCCCGCCACGTGTTGCCGCGTTCGGTGGTCATCAGCAGCGGGGTATACGCCAGATCTGCCGGGCCGTCTGAATCCTCCAGCACATTCAGCGCACCGGGAAACATCACGGCCACCTGGTTCAGGTTGGCGCTGACGGCATGATGCGGATTGAAACTGCCGCTGTCGCGATCCAGCCGGAGAATGCCGATGATTTTTTCGGGTCTGCGGTTCGGCGCCGTAGGGCCCTCCACCGCCAGCCGCCGATCGCCGGCAAAGGTCAGCTCCGGCATCTCAAGTCCCCATGCCCGCAGCAAGCGCGGCATATTGGACGCGGTCGATGGCGGCGGGCCCTGCATACGGCTCATCGGATCCGGCAAATCCGCCACGCAGTGCGGGTCGATCAGTACAACCGCCCGACCGCCGTGCAGCACATACTGGTCAATGGCGAATTGTGTCTGCTCGGCAATGTCTTTGGGATGAATCACCAGTAGCAGATCCACCTCATCGCTGTCAATGGTATCGGTGTCGATCGGTATCTCAAACACCTCGTACTGCTGCTGCAGGTGCTGGATGATACCCCACTTGTGCTGCGGCTGCTGGCCCTGAATGCGCATCATTTGCGCCATATAATCCGAATCGCCCATCACCGGCAGCGGACTGAGCACGCCGAGGCGTTTTTTCTGCCGTGTGACCGCGGTATCGATCAGGTAGCTGATGTCGTATTCGACAAACTGCTGCCGGTCCGGCGAGAAAAAGTCAATCGTACGTGTCACGCCGAATTCGGTCTGGACCACCAGCCCGAAGAAGAAACTCTCCTCATCGTCAATCTGAAATCGCCGCAGGCCGTGGCGAATCGCCGCCATCTCCTCATCACTGTAAGGACGCGGATCAATCACCTCAAGTTCCAGCTTGCCGTCCGAATGGGCGACGTACTCTTGCAGCAATGCCCGAACGAACTGATAATAATTGTTGTAAAACCGAATCTGATCCGGCGCTTTGCGTGCGGCGGTCTGGGCATAGTACAGCCGCACGGTTACCGGCTGCCGCAGCCCGGCCAGAATCGCCCTGGTCCCGTCCGAAAGCGTGTAGAGCCGCTGGTCGGTCACATCCAGCCGCCACGACCGCCCGAGCGTGTGCGTAATCGAAATCGCCGAGACCGCAATTACCGCGATAAAAAAAATCGCCAGTCCTGTTCGCCACGTTCGATTCATCAGTTTGCCTTTCTTTCCTCAAGGACTATCATACAGGCGCCGACCCACGCCGCTATGAGAATGACAAAATACGCAATATCCTTAAACTCAATCACCCCGCGTGTGATGGATTCAAAATGCGTCTGCAGGCTCAGGTTCTCCACCACGCCGACCATCGCCGGCGAAATCGTCAGCGCCAGGTAGTCCAGCGTTGTCGGGTTGCCGGCAAAGACCAGCACCGCGCAGGCGACCACGGCCAGGATAAAGCTGATGACCTGGTTTTTGGTCAGCGCCGAGAAAAACATCCCGATTGCCAGAAACCCGCCGGCCAGCAAAAAGGCCCCGATATACCCGGTTACAATCTGCCCGATGTCCGGCTCGCCCAGACGCATCACCGTCATCGGCAGCGGAAACGTCAGCAGCAGGGCAATGGCCAGAAACGCCCACGCCGCGAAAAACTTGCCCAGCACCGCCTGGCCGACGGTAATCGGCAGCGTCAGCAGCAGTTCAATCGAGCCGCTCTTGCGTTCCTCAGCCCAGAGCCGCATCGCCGCCGAGGGCACCATAAACACAAACAGCAGCGGCAGCGCATCGAAAAACAACCGCAAATCCGCCTGCCGCCGTTCAAAGAACCCCTCTCGAAACGGCAGATACCCGGCAAAGAACAAAAAGATCACCAGAAAGACATACGCCACCGGCGTGGTGAAGTAGCCCTTCAATTCGCGTTTAAAAACCGCCCAAAAACCGTTCATTCAATCGTCTCCTGCTCGCGATGTGGCGCTATGCTGATTTTTTGGTTGTCGTGATTTTCCGAAAGACCTCTGTCAGGCCGCAGTTGTACCGGTCGGTCAATGCCTTCGGCGTCGAGTCCACCAGGATTCGTCCGCGGGCGACGATGATCGCGCGGGTGCAGACCTGCTCGACCTCTTCGAGGATATGGGTGGAGATGATGATGCACTTGTCTGCGGCCATCGTGTTGATCAGCCGGCGGACCTCGTGCTTCTGGTTGGGGTCCAGCCCGTCGGTCGGCTCATCGAGAATCAGCACCGGCGGGTCGTGAATCAGCGCCTGGGCCAGCCCGACGCGCCGCCGGTAGCCTTTGGAGAGGGTCTCGATGGTCTGATGATAGACCGACTCGATCGAACAGAGCGGCACGACCCGATCCATCGCTTCGCGCCGGCGCGCGCCCTTGATGTGCCGCGCATCACAGACGAAATTGAGAAATCCGGCCACGGTCATCTCGTTGTAGGCCGGGGCATTCTCGGCCAGGTAGCCCAGCGAGGTCCGTACACCGATCGGATCGGTCCGAATGTCATGGCCGCAGACCGTTGCCGAGCC
>SKKI01000052.1 GCA_007121565.1 Phycisphaerae bacterium | reverse complement strand
TCGGACGCAATCATTACCAACAGCTTTGGCGCCAATGCGCTGACGCTGCGGCGTGAGGGGCTTGAAGACAAAACCTTCGCGATCAATCAGGCAGCGGGCCAAATCGCCCGTCAGGCCGCCGGCGATCAGCGGTATGTGCTGGGTGATATCGGGCCGTGCGGGGACTTTCTCGAGCCGCTGGGGACGGTCAAAGAGGCCGAGCTGGCCGCGGCGTTCGCCACACAGGCCCAGGGGCTGGCCGACGGCGGCGTCGATGGGTTCATCATTGAGACGATGACAGCCCTGGAGGAGGTGCTGGTGGCCATCGGCGCGGTGCGAAGCGTTACGGAAGACCTGCCGATTTTCGCGTCGCTGGCCTATGACCCGGCCGGGGATGCGGCGCGCACGATGATGGGCGTCTCGCCTGCCGAGGCGGTCAAACGGCTGGCCGATGCGGGGATTGTCGCGATCGGCTTTAACTGCGGTACGCTGGATATGCCCGGCTATGCGGCACTGGCCAACGCCTATAGCGAAGCGATGGGTCAAACGGGC
The DNA here is from genome assembly GCA_007121565.1 of Phycisphaerae bacterium. Lineage (GTDB taxonomy): Bacteria > Planctomycetota > Phycisphaerae > Sedimentisphaerales > Anaerohalosphaeraceae > T3Sed10-213. The sequence continues at coordinate 2,186 of SKKI01000052.1, read as the reverse complement.
CTGCTGCTGCTGGCCGAACCGAACGCCGGACGACCGGAACTGGACGGCGATAAGGCCGTCTATAAGCTCTCGCCGGACGGCTTTGCCGAGGCCGCCGTCGAGATCGTCGCCGCCGGGGCGCGGATTCTGGGCGGCTGCTGCGGCACGACGCCGGCGCATATCGCCGCGGCGGCTGCCAGGATAAGACATAGCACACAATGACCTTGAGATGAGACGACGATGGGATTTCGACTGTATAACACGTTGACGCGAAAGACCGAGGACTTTGAACCCCTTGAGCCGGGACGGGTGCGAATGTATGTCTGCGGGCCGACGGTCTACGGCCACGCCCACCTGGGACACGCCAAGAGCTATGTCAGCTTTGATATTTTGCTGCGGTATCTGCGGTACCTGGGGTACGCGGTCACCTATGTGCAGAATATTACCGACGTGGGGCATCTTACCGACGACGCCGACGAAGGCGAGGACAAGCTGGCCAAACAGGCCCAAAAAGAACACCGCCACCCGATGGCGATTGCCGAGTACTACACGCGCAGTTATTTTGAGGACATGGACGCGCTGCAGGTCCTGCGACCGGATATCTGCCCGCGCGCCACCGGTCATATCCCCGAACAGATCGAACTGACACAGACGCTGATCGACAAGGGCTATGCCTATGAGGCAGGCGGCTCGGTGTATTTTGACGTGACCCGGTTCGCCGGCTACGGCAAGCTCAGCGGGCGCAGCATCGAGGATATGCAGGCCGGGGCGCGGGTCCAGATCAGCGGCGAAAAACGCAACCCGGCCGATTTTGCCCTGTGGAAAAAGGCCGAGCCGAACCACATCATGCAGTGGCGCAGCCCGTGGGGACGCGGCTATCCCGGCTGGCATCTGGAATGCTCGGTGATGAGTATGAAGTACCTGGGCAAGACGATTGACATTCACGGCGGCGGCATCGAAAATCAGTTTCCGCACCACGAATGCGAGATCGCCCAATCCGAGGCGGCCAACGATTGTGCGTTTGTCAAGTACTGGGTGCACCACAACATGGTCACGGTGGACGGCCAGAAGATGGGCAAGAGCCTGGGCAACTTCATCACGCTCAAGCAAATCTTCAAAGACGGCCACGAACGGCTGACGCGCACCTATGACCCGCTGGCAGCGCGGCAGTTGATTCTGCAAAGCCACTACCGCAGCCCGATTGACTTTTCCGATGCGGCCCTGTCGGCAGCCCAAAGCGGGTACGACCGAATCAGTGAGGCCGTTGTCAATGTCCGCAAACGATTGACCACTGCGCCCGACGGCGCGGCCGACGAAGCTGCCCTGTCGCAACTGGCGGCAATGAAAGAGAAGTTCGACGCCGCGATGAACGACGACCTGAACACCGCCGTCGCCCTGTCGGTGCTGTTTGAGATGGTCAAGCTGGTTACCGCCCTACCGGACCAAGGCGTTGCAAAAGCGACGCTGGAAGCGATTGACACCCAGTTTCGCACGCTCGGCGGCGAGGTACTGGGCATTGTCAAAGACGAGTATGCCGCCGGCGGCAGCGATGACGCCCTGCTGGATCACCTCATCGGCCTGCTGATCGAACAGCGCCAGGCCGCACGCAAAAACAAAGACTTTGCCGCCGCCGACGCCATCCGCGACAAACTGGCCGCCTTCGGCGTAGTGCTGGAAGACAAACCCGGCGGCGTGACAATGTGGAGACGGGCATAAGTTAATTTGAGATTTGAGATTTGAGATTTGAAATCACAAACCAAGAAAGGAGCGACGTTTTATGAAATATGAACGATTTGAGCAGCTTCCCGTCTGGCGGGATGCGGCCAAGCTGGCCGCTGAACTGTTCCGGTTTTGCTCGCATCCGGTGTTTCGGGGCAAAGGCGACCTGGCCAATCAGCTTCAGCGGGCGGCGTTGTCAATTTCCAACAACATCGCCGAAGGGTTTGAACGCGGCACAACGAAAGAACTCATAAATTTTCTGTATTACGCACGCGGCTCAGCCGGGGAGGTACGGTCGATGTTGTCAGTAATGACGTATTTACCCGACACAAAATAGTGGTATCGGAGATTCGAAAATACCAAAAATCCGCCGAATGCATCGCACGACAAATTCGCGGCTGGACGCAGTCGCTGCAAGACAGTCCGATCAAAGGACAAAAATATTTGACACAGGAAAGCAAGGAAGAATACCAAGGTCAAAAATCCCG
>SKKI01000195.1 GCA_007121565.1 Phycisphaerae bacterium | reverse complement strand
CGGCTATATCGCTGCGATGAGCGGCGGTCTTCCATGCGATCTACCTGAAGGTGGCCGGCTGGAACATGCGGCGGGCGATGGTCTGCGCCAAACTGCGGAAAATCGTGTACGAAAGGGCCGCTCAGGCCGTTTTGTGCCGGATTTTTACGATTTTACGGCACCTATTGACGACCCAGTGTGTCTTTAGATGGGGTAAAACACAAAACAAAACCTGTCTGCGGCAATCCGGAGCGTTCCCGCCGCTGCCCACCGCCACATAAGCAATACTTTTGGCGGAGGCATCATAACAGAAAATAGAATTGCAAGCAATATAATTTTGCTAAATAATGCTAAGACATCATTTAAGACGTGGATTAACCATAGCCGAGAATGGGAATCGAACCCACAACCCCAGCTTTACGAAAGCTGTGCTCTACCGTTGAGCTACCTCGGCACAAAAACGCCCCCCGGCCCCCTGCTTACCAACATGCCTGAATCCCTGCATCAAACATTTAACATCCTACCCCTGGCCCTGCTCCTGCGGCTTGTAATTGCGCTTCGGCGGCTTGGTCACCAGCCCCATCTTCAGCGCCTTGGCCGAGACGCGGATCCGGCACACCTTGCCGTCCACCACCGCGCGCACCTTCTGCACATTGGCCTTGAATTTCCGCTTGGTGATGCCGGTGGTCTTCTTACCGACGCCGCCCAGGTATTTCGCCTTGCCCCGCGTCGCATAACTGCGGCCCGCACGGGTCTTTTTGCCCAGATAATAACATTCTCGTGCCATCGATCAACTCCTGTTGTTCTATTGCGGCCATCGCGGCCGGGTTATCACGTACCGTCACACACACCAAAGCCTTACAACTATAGGCACTGAACGCCGTTTTGCAAGCCTTTTCACAAAAAACCCCGCAATTTTTCTAAAAAACACGAATTCAAACACATCCAGACCCACAATTACCCCACCCAAAACCCCCTGGAAATTCTTAATTCTCAATTCTTAATCGCCCTCACCCCCAATCCCTTCCCCCGAGTATCGCCGGCATCTCGCCGGCACGCCCCACCGCGTGTTGCCGCCTAAGCCGTTTGAGCAACGGTTTTTGGAGAGTTTCAGAAAAGATCCGCTGGTCTGTCCAAAATGCCATAACGAAATGTCGTTGGAGTTGATCTCGCATCCCAAATATCGTATGCCGGAACGAGGAGCAGGCCCGAAAAGACCGTGCCGACCGCGCCGCGCTTGTGGAAAGTCTGCGTGAACAGCTCAAGCGAGGCGACAAGAGCTTGGTGGGCAATATCTAACGTGCTCGGAGGAATCTTCGGCTTGCCGCATTTACGCTGAATCTTAACAAGCGATCCAACGACAAAAAGCTTTTTTTGAGAAATGACGACTGAGGGGATGAATCCGATCTCAGGCAGTTATTGAGAAGGTGCCGGTATTACGCCTTCAGGGCCGCCAGCAGAAGCGGATGCAGCGTCGGGTTGGCCGCGGTGATGCAGCCGGGAAGGCCCTCGGCCGTGCCGTCAAAATCGGTCACGACACCGCCGGCCTCCTGGACCAGCAGCATCCCGGCGGCCATATCAAACAGATTCAGGTTCAGCTCCCAGAATCCGTCCAGCCGCCCGCAGGCGACATAGGCCAGGTCAATCGCCGCTGAGCCGTACCGCCGCACGTCGCGAATGATCGGCATCAGCTTGGGAAAATACGCCATATTGTTGTGCGGCTTGTCTTTGCGTACGCAGGCAAAGCCCGTGCCCAGCACCGCATCGGACAGCGCGGCGCACTGTGAGACGCCGATCGGCTGGCCGTTGAGCGTTGCCCCCTTTCCCCTCTCAGCCATAAACAGCTCGCCCAGCACCGGCGCATGAACCGCGCCGAGCACCATCTTTCCCTGGTGTTCGACCGCGACCGAGACGCTGTAAAACGGCTGGTCGTGCACAAACGAGGTCGTCCCGTCGATCGGATCGATAATCCAGCGCCAGTCGTTGCCGTCATGGGTGCCGCTTTCTTCGCCCAGAATCGCATGATCGGGATAGGCCGCCTGTATCTGCTCGACCAGAAACCGCTCTACCGCCACATCCGCCTCGGTGACCAGGTCCTTTTGGCTTTTGCGGTTGACGGTCAGCGTATCGGACTGCAATTGCCGCTTGTACTCCAGCGACAGCGCCGCGGCCTGGTCGATGATCCGGTTTAAAAACTCTTTCATTTGCTGTTCTCCACGGTCGAAGGTTGATAGTCGTTACGCGTGTGAGCATACCAAACGGTTTGCGGACGGCAAGCCCTTTCTCGGCGTCGCTGCGGTTATCGTGATCGGGGGCGGATGACCTTGAGCAGGTTGATGTGATCATCGGTCCACAGCGGCACGCGATCCAGGTCGGCATAGGGCCGGCTTTGCCGGGTGCGAATCGCCGGCTCGTCCAGCACGTCAGGGCTGCGGCTAAGCAGTATCCAGTCGGACGCAAAGACCCCCGGCTGCGTGTCGTCATAGCTTTGAATCCAGCGGCTGTGCAGTCCCAGGTGCTCGGCCAGCTTCCAGATGACCGATTGCAGATCCAGATAGCGTGTGGAGATATGCACCGCCAGAACGCCCTCGGGCGCCAGGTGCGACAGATACACCTCAAAGGCCTCGACCGTCAGCAGGTGCACCGGGATCGCGTCGCTGCTGAAGGCATCCAGCGCCAGCACATCGTACTGCTGGGGCGCTTCGTGCTCCATACTCAGCCGCGCATCGCCCATCACCATCTCAATCT
>SKKI01000015.1 GCA_007121565.1 Phycisphaerae bacterium | reverse complement strand
AAGGCGGGATGATACACAGTGGCGTTTTGCCAACGCCGATGCCTACCGTATTGTCCGGTTAAGCTCGAGCGCGGATTTGACCCTGGGAAGCGGCAATGGCACAACGCTTGCCGAATACAGCGGCTATCAGCTCCCGGTGGCCAATGACGGCGAGCCGTTTTATCGCCTGGCCGATTTCCTGAAACCGATCTTCATAGCCAATCAAACGACAGACGATCCCAATGAACCGGCCTTGACCATTACGCAGCAGATTGCCGCCGCAGAAGATGAATCTGACATCCGATACGACGTCGAACAATATCCTGAACTGCTCGATTACATCTGCTTTTTGAATCGTCCCGAAGGCTCGCTGCCGGGTCGGATCAATATCAACACCGCCGCGCTGCATGTGATTGCCGCCGCGATTCCGCCGCAATTGGTGATGACGACTGTAGGAGGCGATACCGACAATGCTTTGACGTTTGCCCAGGCCATTGTGGATAACCGGCCGTATGAACGGGTCAGCGATCTGCTGGCCGTTGAGGACGAAAACGGCGAGTTGCTGTTTCAAAAATTTGCCGAACACGATGGTGTAATCGTCGGCGATACATTAATCCAAGGGGATATTGAGGAGCGTGATTGGATTCTGTCGCGTTTGGCGAACATCTTCACGGTGCGCAGCGACACCTTTACGGCCTACATTCTCGTCCGGCTCGGCCAGGACGGCCCGCAGCGGCGGATGATCGCTATCTTTGACCGCAGCCAGGTCTGGTCGCCCGAGGATAGCCCGAGGCTGGTGGCCCTGCACCCCGTCCCCGATCCGCGCTGATTGTTCGGTTGGCGCATGTTGCCGCCCCATTGACACTGCCGGAAAACGATTGTCACGCACACTAATCGAAAATACGAAAAAATACTTGAAGTTAAGGCTGACTTTCGCTTAAATGATGAAAAATCGGTGTTTAAGCAAAGGATGATGATGATGGGAGTTTTTGCGAAAATGTTCGGCCGCGGCAAATCGACCAACGACAGTGTGCTGATCAAAGATTACGATGCGAACAACAAACAAGAGGGCGACAGCTCGGATGTGATCCCGTTGCGCGGCAGCCGCGATGCGTCGGGGCAGCAGGTGTCTCGAAAAAAAGACAATGCCGAGCGGTTTACCGAGTCGGTGGACAAGCTGGCCGAGCGGCTGGAGGGCATCAATGACAGTCTCAGCCGCCAGAGCCGTCAGAGTGAGCAGTTGGTCCAGGCCCTCGAAGAGCTTCCCAAGGTGCTGTCTTCGGTCCCGAATGCCGTCAATCAGCAGCAAGAGGCCCTCCGTCAGATGATCGAACAACTGCGCCGCAAAAATGAGCAGGACCAGTCGCTGACTCAGACGCTGTCCCGGCTGCCTGAGCAGGCCGGACGACAGACCGAATCGCTCGAGGCTATTGAGGACAGGCTGTCGGCCTCGGCTGAGGCTGACGCCAAGCTGTCCGAGACGTTCGGCCGTGTTTCCGAAAGCCTGGGCAAGCTGGATGCCGATATGGCCGATGAAGTTCAGTGGCGTCAACAGATCAGCGGTGCGCTGTCCGAGAATCAACAGTCCCTCAAAGAAACGCTTACCGCCCAGCAACGGCGCTTCTTTCGCGTTTTTGCTGTAGTGGTGGCGGTTTCGCTGGTGGCGATTGCGGGCTTGGTTGTGGGGCTGCTGCTGGTTTTATACCAATAACACGCTGCCGAAACCCTGATGCGATGAGTTTCAGGGCCGCGTTTACTGATCTTCAGTTTTGATCAGTTGCAGTTCAATCAACGCGTTGCGTGCGGCCTGTTGCTCGGCGTCTTTTTTGGTCACGCCCCAGGCACTGGGAAAACGACGATGATCGACCACGACCCCCACTTCAAAACATTTGTTGTGATCCGGGCCCTTTTCATCGAGCAATTCGTAATACGGCGTGCGATTAAAGACGTGCTGGCAATGCTGCTGCAGGACGGATTTGAAATTGTCCTGATGCTGTTCGGCATCGGCTTCTTTGATCAACGGTTCGAAACAGCTTAAAATGAAGGCCTCGGCCGCCTCCAGTCCGCTGTCAAAATAAATCGCCGCGATCACCGCTTCCAGGCAGCCGGCCGCAATGGACCCGTTGATGGCGCTGGCCTGATCGGTCCCCTTGCCCAGCCGGAGAAATTGTGTCAGCCCCAGGTCATTGGCGATGCGCGAGCAGACTTTCCGCGAGACCATCATACTCTTGATCTTGGTCAGATCCCCTTCGCGATACGCCGGAAAACGGTCGTATAAGGCGCGGCAGATCACCACCCCCAACACCGAGTCGCCCATAAATTCAAGGCGCTCATTGCTCTTAAGACGGTCATCGGCCCGCGAGGAATGGGTCAGGGCCTGTTTCAGCAGGGCGGCATCGTTAAAACGATAGCCCAGCAACGCTTCAATCTGCCGCAATTGATCGGCTTGCATAATCATCCTCGTCCGGATCGGGCCGGCAGATTTCGAACAGCGCTGAACCCAAATAGCGACATTCGAAATACGCTGGCAGTTAAAAATACGTTGTATCGATAAGGCACAGGCACGGACACGTGAAAGTGCCTGAAAATCCCATGATTGCTATATACCATATTCCGGCCGTCAAGTCAAGACCTTGATGCGATCGGGTGTCGATTTGGCAGGCGATCGAACACGTTCCAGTATCGAAATTTTATATAAATGATTGCAATAGAATGAGATAGAGTTCTGTTGCCGGGTTGGCACAATTTTT
>SKKI01000086.1 GCA_007121565.1 Phycisphaerae bacterium | reverse complement strand
TTGAGGCTGGCCAGCAGCTCCTCGGCACTGGCGCTGATAACCCCCAGCTTGGCCTGCAGCGAGTTGACCAGCTCGGCCCGATGCACCCGGGTGTCGGTGCCCATCAGCTCATCGGCCAGGTTCAAAAAGTCCTTAAATCCTTTGCAGGACGGGTCATACTCGCTGATCGGCTGGCCCAGACTGGCGGCCTCTTTGAGCTTGGTATTGAAATTGACCACCGTCTTGAACATCGTTTCGGAGAAGTTCTTCTTCAGCTCGGCCAGAATCTCACGCGCCATCTTGGTGCGGATGTCATACATACTGGCCAGCACCATCAGGTTGAACTGCTGCTGACACTGACGGCTCAGCACGGTGAGGGTCTCAAGCTGTCGGCTCAGGCCGTGCAGCGAGAAATACCCCATCTCCACCGGCACGATCACATCACTGGCCGCCCGAAGCGCGTTAAAGGTCAGCAGTCCCACCGACGGCGGGCAGTCAATCAGCACATAATCGTATTCCCCGCGAATGCTGTCCAGCACCTTGCGCAGGCAATTTTCCCGTTCGGTCACACCGGCCATCTGCTGCTCAAAGGCGGCCAGGTCAATGCTCGAGGGGGCCAGTTCAAAACGCTCGCAGATTTGCCAGAGAATCTCGTTAATCCGCATCGGCTCGCCGCGTCCGGTCCCGATCAGCACATCGTAGATACTCTGCTCGATCTGCTCTTCGGGAACCGCCAGGCCGACGGCGCAATGCGACTGCGGATCCATATCGACCAGCAAGGTACGATACCCCTTGGACGCCAGCGCACTGGCCAGATTGATCGCCACTGTCGTCTTGCCGCATCCGCCCTTCTGGTTGATAATCGCCACTGTCCTCATGATATTGGTTACTCCCTTAACCTGCCGGCGAACCGGGGTTAGCAAAAATCCCTGTTTTCAGTTCTGATAACCGCTCTATGTATCATTTATAATTATCGACCCGACCCCTGAAACACTTTAGCGTTTTATCGGACAAACCCAAAAAAAACATAGATAAGGCGGCTTTTATCGCTCCTGAAACAGAAAAGCGAATAAAAAGCAGAAAAAATGCAAGCGAATCGCAGATTGACGTAAAAATAAGTTGTTTTTTCCTTGACAAACAATGTAACCCGTATTATTGAAGATAGATTAGGTTTTCTTTCGACCAATAATAATGCTGCCCCGTGGGGGATTTAGATGGAGGGCTGCAGGAAAAACGTCAGAAGGTCATCGTTTTAACGAAACGTTTTTTATGTATGGGAGGTTACAATGAGACAGGCAACATTGTTTTGTGTGGTGTGTTGTGCGGGGCTCATCGTCGGGACCAGCGCCGGGGCGGACTGGGATGATTTCTTCGTGCATGAGGGTCCCGGAGTTCAGACCAACCCGGCCATCTGCGGCCATCGGGTCGTCTGGCAGAATGAATATGGAACACCCAATCGCATCCATACCCGGCTGCTGCCGGACGGAGACCCTCAAGCGGTGTATCCCCATGGCAGCGGCAAGCAGAGCGATCCGGCCGTCAGCGGCTCGGTTGTTGTCTGGGTGGATCATAGCGGTGAAACGCCAAGCATCTTTGCCTACGACCTGGACAGCGATGAATTGATTGTTGTGTGCGAGGGCCAGCTCGGGGAGCGCGATTTTCCCGCGATTGACGGCGACATCATCGTCTGGCAGGACAGAAGAAATGACAAATCGGATATCTTCGGTTACAACCTGGCCACCAATGAGGAATTTGAGATTTGTCTGGCCGACAGCGCCCAAACACTGCCATCAGTCAGCGGCTCCATTGTTGTTTGGAGTGATCAACGCGACGGCCGGCACGATGTGTACGGTATTGATCTGGACGATCTTGAAGCGGGTGAGTTTACCATTGCCACCGGTTCGCATCACCAATTCCGGCCCGACATCAGCGGTGATATTGTCGTCTGGCAGGACATACGAAACGGCGCTTTTGACATCTTTGGCTATAATATGGAAACCGGACAGGAATTTGAGATTAATATCGGCGACGGCCATCAGGCAAACCTCGCCATCAGCGGCGATTGGGTCGTCTGGCAGGATACCCATCCCACGAATGACGCGATCTACGGCTACAACCTGAAAACCGAGCAGCTTGTGCCCATCAGCACCACGATCAATCGCGATCAGGGATTGCCGGACGTCTCCGGCCAGTTTGTGGTCTGGGTCGATCATTTGGACAACAACTACAGCGATATTCGCGGCGCCGCGCTGCCGCTGGAGGCAACGATCACCTTGCTGGCCCCGGCCGGCGGAGAAGTGCTGCTGGCCGGCGCAGAAGCCGAGATCCAGTGGGCCACCGAGGGCGATTCGTTCGATGAGGTGACGATTCAGTTTTCCGATGACGACAGCCTCACGTGGCAGACGCTGGTCGAGGCCGCGCCGAATACCGGGACGTTTATGGCCATGATGCCCGATGTGGACTCGGATGAGTGCCGGATTGATATCAGCGTCGCCGGCTTGCCGGGTATTGCCGACCAAAGCGATGAGGCATTCACTGTCTTTCAGTGCGACCCGGCCCTGACCGCCGATCTGACCGGCGACTGCTGGGTGGGCCTGGCCGATTTTGCCATTCTGGCCGCCCAGTGGATGGACTGCGGCAATCCGTACGATCCGGACTGGTGCTGGCAATAAGACAGAGGTCAGAGATCAAACGTGGATACATTTTAGTGAGAACAAAACCCTAAACGTAACGATGACCTTAGTTTTTTTCTCGCACCATCGATATTAATTT
>SKKI01000056.1 GCA_007121565.1 Phycisphaerae bacterium | reverse complement strand
CGGCGGACGCGAATCGTATCACCGACACGCCCCTCGTCCATCGCCTCGCCATGCGTCGAGACAAACAGCACCCCGTTATCAAACCGCACCTCTACGTTATCCCGCCGCCGGATCATCACAGGACTCTGTTTGGGCTCCAGCAGGGCATCGGCAACCAGCGTGCCCTCGGCAATCCGCCGCCGCGTAACCATTCCATACGGCACCCGCCAGTCGGCCGGCTCGGGCTGGTCGCTCTGGACGGTCTGGACGCGAATATTTTCACTGGTCAGCTCTGTGCCCGGCGGCAAGTCCTCGCCTGCCATCACACGGCGCACTTCATAGCTGACGGTGAAAAACACATCCTCGCCGGCGACCTCGTCGCCATCCTGCAAAATCGCCACACGAACCCGCATCACACCGCCGCCCTGACGGCTGTGGCCGGCCACCATCAGTTCCGCCGCGCCGCCTGCGGTACTGAGCACTTGATCCTGCGGCCGGCGCGACACACTGATCACAGCGCCGCCGCCGAGGGTCTTGTCCAGATGACGCCGGGCACTGTCGATAATCCGCTCAGCCGAGACTGTCATTTCGTGCCGGCGAATCTGCACCGTCTCGGCGCCGTGAATCTGCACCTGCCCGGCATCAATCCCTTCGGACGCCAGGCGGCTCAGGATTGTACGCCGGTCTGCTCGCAGCGTCTGGCCGTCGGTGGAAAACGACCCCAGCGATATCGCTGCCGCCTGCTCGGTCAAGGCCGCATCGCCCAGCAAAATCCCCACACAGCCCAGCGTGACCTGCTCATCGTTAAGCTGAACCTCCTGCGGCAGGTAAATCCGCAGCGTCCCGTCGGCCCCCGCGGCCGCACTGAGAATCATCCACCCAACCATGCATATTATGTTTCCATACATCATTGGCAAACCTCTATCTTTTGTCATCTGATCTCTGTCTTCTGACGTCTGCACTTATCGTATCAACTGATTCAACTGCTGAAGCATATTATCGCCCGTGCGAATGGTCCGCGAATTGATCTCATAGGCCCGCTGGGCGGTAATCAGATTCACCAGCTCATTGACCATCTGCACGTTCGATTTTTCAAGATACTGCGACAAGATCGGCCCGAAGCCATTCTCGCCGGCCGTACCGGCAATCGCCGCCCCGCTGGCCTCGGTTTCACGATACAGATTGCCGCCCTCGGCCGTCAGCCCGGCCGGGTTGGAAAACCGATACAGCTCAATCGTCCCGACGACCTGTGTGCCGGTGTACGTCTCGACGCTGACCGTCCCGTCCGGAGCGATATCCACCGCCAGGGCATCCTCCGGAATGGTAATCGACGGACTCAGCTCATAGCCGCTGGCGTTGACCAGCAGGCCGTTGGCGTCTTTCTGAATCGCCCCGTCGCGCGTATAGCGCAACTCCCCGTTGGGCATGGTCACCTGAAAAAAGCCGTCGCCCTGAATCGCCATATCCAGCTCATTGCCCGTGCTTTGCAGCTCGCCGACGCTGAAGGCGCGATTGGTCGAGGCAATCCGTACCCCGCTGCCGACCTCCATCCCGCTCGGTGCGGTAATGCCGGCGGCCACCTCACGGCTGGCCTGACGCATCTTGACATACAGCAAATCCTGAAAATTGACCTGCGATCGCTTGAACCCGTTGGTGTTGACGTTCGCCAGGTTGTTGGCGATCACGTCCACCATTGTTTGCTGGGCGTCCATTCCTGTCGCAGCCGTGGAAAATGCTCTAAGCATCATTTATCTCCTGCTTAACCACTATGCCGTTCTGGCAACCTCAAGTAGTGTGGATGAATTCTCTCGATGTTTACGAAGCACATTGACGTTGGCCTCATACAGCCGCGTCAACGTCATTAAATTGGTCATTTCGTGCATCATCTGCACATTGGACTGTTCCTGATAGCCCTGGCGCACACGGGTATTCTCAGCATCGAGCCCAACGGCCTGTCCGTCGGCCCGAAAACAGCCGTGCCCGGCCGGTGCCAGATTGCCGAGGTCGTCGCCAAACTCGACAATTCGAATCCGTCCGAACTGCATCTCCTCGGTGCGCACCGTCCCGTCGGCATCAATGCGAACATCGCCGGCAAACGCCGCATCAGGAATCACAATCGGACCGTCCTGACCGGCGACCAGCCGACCGGCGGCGTCGACAAGCTGATTGAGCGGGTTGAGAGACAGTGTGCCGCTGCGCGTATAGCGCGGGCCCTCGGGTGTCTCCAGTGCGATAAAGCCCGGTCCTTCCAGGGCAATATCCAGCGGCTGTTCGGTTCGTTTCAGCGGCCCTTGGGTAAAATCAATCGATCCGTGCAGATCGATGCTCCCGTTGAGCAGGCTGTGCTGCTCGCCGATGCGCTGCTGCCGCTGGAGTTCGGCGCTGAAGGCATTGACCCGCCGCTTAAAGCCGGACGTGCCGCTGTTGGCCAGATTGTGCGCGACGGTCTCGTACTCAACCATCAGCGACCGCAGCCCCGAAGCGATTTGGTTGGCCGGTGTTGTCATCTTTATGTCGCCTCCGCTAAAAGATTATCCGTCCGCTGATCGGCCTCGGCCGAGGCCCGCTGAGCGATCAACTGATTGCTCACCCGCACCAGCTCGGCAATGCCGTGGTCATTGAGCCCCACCAATTCCACAATCACGGCCCGCCCCAGCGGCGTTTTGCGAAAATCGCGCACCTGGCCGATATCCTGAACCACACGCCCCGGCTCCAGTTCAAATATCACCAGCACGCGATCATTAAAGGCCAGCTCAAGCGGCGTATCAACCCGCAGCG
>SKKI01000212.1 GCA_007121565.1 Phycisphaerae bacterium | reverse complement strand
GGACGCAAATTGCGATGGATCGGCTGTCGGCGCAGCACGAACTGGAGCAGGAACCGAATATGCCCGTCTCCCATCTGGCGCTGCTGACCGGCGCGCGGGGGGTGAGCCGAAGCTGTCTGACCGCCTGTGCGGCCAGTACGCAGGCGGTCGGCGAGGCGGCGATGCTGGTGCGGCGCGGCAAGGCGGATGTGATGATCGCCGGCGGCTGTCATTCGATGATTCATCCGCTGGGGGTGACCGGCTTTAACCGGCTGACGGCCCTGTCGACACGTAACGACAGCCCCACAACCGCTTCACGCCCGTTTTCGGCCACACGCGACGGATTTGTCATCGGCGAAGGCGGGGCGGTTGTCATTCTCGAGACACTCGAGTCGGCCCGCAGGCGCGGCGCTGCAGTGCTGGCCGAGCTGATCGGCTTTGGCAGCAGCAACGACGCCTTTCGAGTTACCGATATGCACAGCGAGGCGCGCGGCGCCTGCCAGGCATTGCGGATGGCGCTGCAGGACGCCGGCCTGGACGTAACCGACATCGACTACATCAGCACGCACGGCACCAGCACCTCCGAGAACGACTCGGTCGAGACGCGGGCGATCAAAAAAGTATTCGGCCAGCAGGCGTATAAGATTCCCTGCAGCAGTCCCAAAAGCCAGACGGGACATCTGATCGCCGCGGCCGGCTGTGCGGAGCTGATTACCTGTGTCAAGGCGATTCAGGACCAGACGCTGCCGCCGACGATGAATCTCAATGACCCGGATCCGGAGCTGGATCTGGACTATGTGCCCAACGCGCCGCGCAAGGCAAATGTTGAGATTGCCCTGAACGAGTCGTTTGGTTTCGGCGGACAAAATAATGTGGTTATTATCAAGCGATTCACTGAGGACACCGAAGGATGATTGATATCAAGCTGATCCGAGAGAACCCGCAGCGTTTTCAGGAGGGCGCCACGGCCAAAGGCTTTGATGTGGACATTGATCGGCTGCTGGCAGTTGACGCCGCCCTGCTGGAGGCGAAAAAGAAGCTTCAGGATATCGCCACCGAGAAGAACCGGCTCGGCAAGGAAATCCCCACCCTATCGCCGGAGGCCAAAAAGCAGGTGCTCGATACGCTGGCTGACCTCAAGCAGGACGAGGCCCGGCTCAACGAGCAAAGCAAACAGCTTCAGCCGGAATTTGAGACGTTAATGAGCCAGGTGCCCCAGCCGCCGGGCCCGGAGGTGCCCTGCGGCGCCGACGATACCGAGAACGTCGAGCTTCGCACATGGGGCACGATCCGGCAGTTTGACTTTGAGCCGAAAGATCATATTGAGCTGGGCACGGCGCTGGGATTGATCGATGTGCAGCGCGGCGTCAAGCTGGCCGGGACACGCAATTATTTTCTCACCGGCGACGGGGCGCTGCTGCATTGGGCGGTGCTGCGCTTTGCGCTGGATACAATGATCGAAAAGGGCTATACGCCGATGATGGTGCCGCTGCTGATGCGCGATGAGGCCATGTGCGGGACGGGCTATTATCCCGGCGCCGAAGAGCAAACCTATCGGATGGAGCGCGACGGGCTGAACCTGGCCGGCACGGCCGAGGTGCCGCTGACGGCGTATTATATGGGCGAGATTCTGGCCGCCGAGCAGCTTCCGGCAAAATTTGTCGGCCTGAGCACCTGCTTTCGGCGCGAGGCCGGCGCCGCGGGCAAAGACACCTACGGCCTGTACCGGATTCATCAGTTTGACAAGGTCGAGCAGGTCATCATCGGCGAAAACGATGAGGAAAAAAGCAAGCAGTACCATCAGGAAATACTGGCCAACTCAGAGGCCGTGATGCAGGCGCTTGAGCTGCCTTATCGCGTGGTCAATGTCTGCACCGGCGATCTGGGGCGCGGCCAAGTGCAAAAGTACGACATCGAGGCGTGGATGCCGTCGCGCAGCAGCTTTGGCGAGACGCACTCGGCCAGCCGGTTTTATGAGTTTCAGGCGCGGCGGATGAATCTGCGCTACAAAACCGCCGAGGGAAAAAACGTGTTTTGCCATACGCTGAACAACACGGTCATCGCCTCGCCGCGTGTGCTGATTGCGCTGCTGGAGCTGTATCAAAACGCCGACGGCTCGGTGACCGTCCCTAAGGTGCTGCGGCCGTATATGGGCCAAAAGGAGCGCATCGAACCGAAAAACTGATCAGGAGAAGAGCCCTTGGCGGCAGGGAGATTTGACCGCGATTGCCTGATCCGGCACAACCTGGACAGGTTTCTGGAGCCGGCGCCGGGCCCACTGACGGCCTGGCAGCGCCTGCTGTGGTCGGAGCCTTTTCTTCCGCTGGCGCTTGCCTTTATCGTCGGCATCTGCGCCCAGCATGTTCTGAATCTTTCACACTGGACAGGCGCAGCGGCTGCCGGCTTTGCCGCGGTGTTGTTTTCGTCGGGACTGTGGGCCAGGAAGCATCCGACCCGGCGGTTTGTGTTTTGCTGGCTGTCTGTTGTCTTTCTGTTTACCGCCTGCGGGATGCTCCGCTATGCGGCCTTTGCATCGCCGGGGCCGGATCATATCATCCGGCTTGTCGGGCACGAGCGGCGACTGGCGACGCTGGAGGGGGTGATTGTCTCGCCGGTCCATCATGATCAGCAAAACGACTGGACCTTTGCGCCGTACTTTCCCCGACCTGCCCAGAGCAGTTTTTATCTGTCGGTCGCTGCGCTCAAGACCGCCGATGGGCCGATAGCGGCATCGGGGCTGGTTCGGGTTCAGGTGGCCGAGCTTGCCGAGCATGTGCAGCGCG
>SKKI01000061.1 GCA_007121565.1 Phycisphaerae bacterium | reverse complement strand
ATACGCACGTCATTCGCCTGAGCCGACGGCTGGGCCTGTCGGGCAACAGCGAGCCGGTCAAACTGGAGTTTGATTTGATGGAGATTGTACCGAAGCGCAAATTCGGCGGCTGGACGCGGTTCAGCGATTGTCTGGTCTTTCACGGCCGCGCCGTGTGCAACGCCCGCAAGCCCAAATGTTCCCTTTGCCCGATTGCCAAACACTGCCCGGCAGCCGACCGCCCGGAATTATGGTAAGCCCAAATTCGCAGACGTATCCGCTGCCGACAGGGGATCCGTACAACATTCAACATCCCAAAGATATTTTCAGCGGTGCTATTCGCTTAACCCGTCGACCAGCCAGTTGGCGGCGAGAATGGCCAGGTCTTCCAGCCCCACGCGACAGTTGCCGGTTACATCACCGGGTACCGGCGTCGGGCAGTCGGCGACCTCCGGGCCGTCCAGCTCTATCGCGTAAATTGTGCCAACCTCGTCCATATCGTCCTCAAAAACCACCAGCCGGCCGTCAATATCCGGTCGCGTCTGGTTGAACTCGTCGCCGGTGATCTGAAACGTCAGGCCGGTAATCAGGTTATGGCCGTAAATGTCCCAAAAGCCGCTGCGGTTGTCCTGCCAGATGACCAGATGGCCGCTCAGGCGGGGATTGACCTCCTGACCGTAAGCCTCGGCGATAAAAAACTCGACCGGATTGGCCGGATCGGACACATCCGCTCCGTAAAGACCAACGACTTCTTCGTCGAAATCTTCCTGCCAGATGACGTACCTGCCATCCGTCGCCGGAAATGTCTGCGGCGTATCCACCGCGGAAACCAGGGAAACTTCCGGGTCATTGCGCCGCCAGAGGTCGGCCGCCAGAATATCCTCAACGTCTGCAAAATCGTCCTGCCAGACGATCCGGCTGCGGTACACATCGGGGCGTTTCTGGTCGCCTTCATAGACCGCCACCGGATATATAACAGCATTGGGGTCGGTGATGTCGGCCGCATAGATGTCCCAATCCGACTGCCCCGTGTCCGGATCAACGAATAAATCCTGCCACACCACTGTATTGCCGTGAATGCGCGGAAACGCCTGATCAGTATCAAAGAGCGGCAACGGGTAGCGCACAATATTGTCCGTGTCGCTGATGTCTGATACCCATATATCCAAAAACCCTTCAAAGTTGTCTTCCCAGGCGACCTGTGAGCCCCAGATGGACGGCCGTGTCTGGTCGGCATCGTCGAATGCCACGACCGCGATCAATCCTTCCGGATCGTCGGCCAGGTCCACGCCGTAAATATCCCAATAGTCTCCCAAAAATTCCTGCCAGACGACAATATCCCCGCTGACCGACGGCCGGCTCTGAGTATTGCCGGCGGGACTGACCGGAAACATTTCCCATCCCCATGCCCAAGGTGTCAGCATACAGCAGGCAAGCAACCCCGCTGCGGTTGTGTGGATAACGCGTTTCATATGTGACTTCCGTAACTCAAGGATTCAAAAAAACATCCTGTGTGATACCGGCAGCCTTCCCTGTTGTGCCTTACTCGTCTAAATCGATGAACTCCATGTCCTGCTCGATTTCCCGCTCTAGTCTGTCCAGTTCATCCTGCCAGTTGTCGGGTGTGATCTGCGCTTCGGCCTCAGCCTCAAGCTGCTCGGCCGTCTTGACGGGCGGGTCCCATTCGGCCTCCGGCGACGCGTCATCACTGCAGCCCGATACAACCGCAATGACCAGCATCATCCCTGTGATTCCAATTGTTTTCCAAATCATCGTCAAACCTCATGCGTGGTGGGTTATACGGTATTTTCAGGGTTATTGATCGCGCTGTATGGCCCGCTCTTCGGCCCGGACAGCGCGGTCCAGCAGTCTCTCGATGTGTCGCTGGTGGCGATCCGCCTCGCGGTCCATCAACCTGCTGATGCGTTCCACAGCCCGATCATCGTCCTGCTGCTGTGCCAAATCAAGCAGACGCCCAAAGCGCGCCTGACGCTCGGCGTGCTTTTGCTGCTCGTGCGCAATCTGTCGTTCAATCGCAGCACTCTGCATCGTGGCGGCGGTTTCGCGGCCGGCCTGGCCTTTGGCCGCTCCTTTGCCCCGGCCCCTCGCTCCGACTCCTTCGGGCGGGCCGGGTTGGCTGCGTCGCTGCGGTTCGGCCTGATCCTGATCTGGACGAGGCTGGCGCTGTTCAACGCGGCGCTGTTGCTGAGCGTCTCGGTCGGCCTCTTCGCGATCAGGACGCTCGCGCGGAACGCGTGTGGGCCGGGGCGTTTCAGCTTCTTCCCGTTGGGTTTCGTCCTGCTGGCGAGTTTCGGTTTCGGCAGCTTCCCGAGCCGCCTCTCGCTCGGCGTCAGGCTCAGGGCGCTCGCGCGGGGTTCGTGCCGGACGTCGCCGGGTTTCGGCTTGCTCAGGCTGTGTTTCCGCCTGCTCTTGATCCTTTTCAGAGGGCTGTTGTTCTGATGCCTCTTCTTGAGACGCGGGCCGCTGCTGCCGTTCGGCAGGCGGACGACCGCGGGTTTCGGCGCGGCTTTGACCCAAAGCCGCACCAGCCCCGAGCACACAGATAACGCTCAACAATACTATCCGTTTCATTGCTCAAACTCCCCATTTAAGGTTAGTCATCAAAACTCACGATCTCACAACTGCAGGACCACTGAGGTCTGGCAAGACCGGCGAACTGCAAAAGCCCTGAACACTGGAACATCAATAGTGTAGTATAGCACATTTCATGATATTCACAAAGCCAAAAAGGCCCAAAACCCCTCAAAGATGTTTCTGAAGACCGTTTTT
>SKKI01000184.1 GCA_007121565.1 Phycisphaerae bacterium | reverse complement strand
GACCGCGAAAAGGCCGAAAAAACAGAAAACACCCCGCGTCTTGACCGATCCGGTTCCGAACAATTCAGAGCCGAGCGGACTGTCGATCGCAACTCCGACGGTGCGCAGAGATTGTTTGCCCAGGCATTGAGAAAGCAGTATCACGGTTCGGCAACCGACCAGGCGCCCGAAAACAGAACCGAACCGGCCGTATCGTCGAATATGAACAACGCGATTCGGTTTTCATCCCTTAAAGAATCCTCCGACCTTAAAGAATCCTCCGAGGCGGGCAAATCGGACACGATTACCAGCCAGACCGCCGCGGTGAGTTCCGCCGAGCCGACGCAGAAAAGCGGCATTGACATCAGCGAATCGCCTGCTCGGCCCTCCGCTGCTGCTGAGGTGCCCGAGGCGCACCAGGCCGCATCCGGCCAGGTCGGCCCCTCTGTTCAAACCGCAGGCAGTCCCTCGGCGGTCGCTGCGGAAAAAGGCATCGGCCAGGCAGATATCGCGCGTCCGGTCGATCAGATTGTCCAGGCCCTGCAGCAGCGTACCTTCGGCGCCGAATCGCAGGTGCGGCTGATGCTCTCGCCGGAGTCGCTCGGGGCAATTCGCATCACGTTTCGCCAGAATGCCGGCGAGGTTGTCGGCCTGCTTGAGGCGCAGAAACCCGAGACGCAGCGGGACATCGAGCGGTCGGTCGGCCAGTTGACCGCCTCGATGGAAGCGGCCGGCGTTCAGGTGCGCCGCATTGAGGTCACTGCCTGGACATCCAACGGCCAATCGCCGCGCGGCGAGCAGTTCGCCCAGGACTTTGACGCCGACAGCCGGCAGGACCAGATGTATCAGGCCGGCGGCGACGGCACATCGCAGCGCACCTGGCAGCGGACAAACACAGACGAGATGGCGGCGTCTCAGGTCACCGATGAAAAACCCCAAACCGAGCCGTTCAACAACTCAAATGCAGGATTGAATTTTTATATTTAATCTGGCTGCTGCGGGGGTTCGTTTTCTTTGGCAGGCCCCTGCGCCCGGTCGTGCAGGATGTCCATCTTGCCCCGGATTTCGATGGCCATCCGGCTGTTGGGAAAGTTATGGACAATTTCACGGGCCAGATCGTAGGCTTTTTGCCAGTTCTTTTCGGTAATCGCCACGGAAAACTCAACGCCGAGATTGTGCAGCTTGGTGCGGAAGACCGTCGCGGCCGATTCTTTCAGCGCCAGCGCCTCGGTGGGGGTCAGATATGAATCCAGCTCTTTGAGGATTTCCAGACTGTGATCGGTATCTTTGTTGCGTACCGCCATATCCCAGGCGGCCAGCAGCTCCCGCTTGTGCCGATTTTTGGCTTCACGCAGCCGGGCGGGCATGGTTTTGGCCTTTTCCGAATAGGGAAATGTAGAGATGAGGTTCTCAATCTGCACGGCGGCCTGTGACCAGCGATTCTGGCTGAACAGGTTGTCGATGTGCGCGATGATCTGGTTGACGCGTCCTTCCTCGGTCGCGCTGCGGTATTTCTCGGCCATCCGTTTCAGGCGTGCGCCCAGATCCTTGTATTTAGGCTGTTGCGAGATCGCCTCAATCATCGCCTCGGCCTCGTCAAACTCGTGCTGGTGCAGCTTGTTCAGGGCCGCCTCACCCAGTTCCATCTGTTCGACATCGCGAAAGACGATTTCCTTGGCCGTGTCGCTGAGCCGAATGCCCTGCAGGAGCTGCACCAGCAGGGTGCTGTGCCGACTGAGCATTTCGTTGGCGTTGTCCAGGCGTTCGGCGGTCGCTTTGAGGCTGCCAACCGTTTCATGGACCAGCAGCAGCGCGGCAAATACGGCATACAGCAACGATGCGGCTGCGAGAATGCGGCCAATCGCCCAAAAGGCTGCGACGCCGCTTAGCCAAGCGATTATCGCAAAACCCGCTGAGAGCAGAATCAGACATGCAAACAAAAAATGCCATTCAAACCGCCAGACAGTACCGGTCTTTCGCGTCTTAAGGAAGTCCATCGCGTCTCTCCATAAACAGCCTTGTCGCTTTATTTAACTGTATTATAGTCGCCAGGGCTGTTTATGTCAACGGATTTCCTCCGTCGTGGGCCGACCGATGCCGGTCAGTTCGGCGGCAAAGCCGGCTCAAGGCTTGCTAATCAAAGCGTTCGAGCCAGTGCTCTTTGAACAGCATCAACTGTTCCAGACCGATAACCCCTGCATCCGGGTCGTAGGACGGACAGTTGGGGTCGCTGTAGATCATATTGGGGTCGGTGATTACCAGATTGCATGGGATATTCGGATCGGCGATCACATTGGGATCGTTGCAGTCGGCCAGCCAGGTTCGGGCAAAAATGTCAAAATCGTGGTAATCAATCGCACAATCCAGGTTAAAGTCGCCAAAATCCGGCACATTTCGACAGATACGGAACCCATCCAGAGCCAGGTAGCTTTTGTAAATTCTGTCCTGGGTGTCTGTTACCTCGCAATAAAGATAAAATTCAACGCATTCGTGGTAATCAAACTGATAATGGAATTGCTGCCAGCCGTCGGTACTCTTGTAATTGCCGACATCCTTGACCGATACTTCGGCCAGAATAATCGGCCGTTCAAGCGTGCGATCCACGCGGTTGGGGTCGGTAGGGATGAGCTTAATCACAGCCGAGTCATCGTAAGGCAGATAGTCACATGTGCCGAAAAAGTAGTGACCGCTGATCCTGTCATTGGGGCACAGGGTGATGGTCTGCACGATACTTGAGTAGAGGGTGTTTCTGGAGCTGCCTGGGCCGCGTGCGTCACCGGTGGACAACAGG
>SKKI01000178.1 GCA_007121565.1 Phycisphaerae bacterium | reverse complement strand
TTTTTTCTTTTTTTTCTTGTGTTATATATATACCAATAGAGTTTTTTTTTGAGGGATTAATAACCTGATTATTTGAGATATAAAAAAATAACACCCAAAAACGCTTTAAAAAAGTTTAAAATTCTTTAAAATTCTTTAAAATTCCTTAATACACTTTTCATCCCCAATAAGATGCAAGTGATTATAACCATTCGACCGTAAATGACAGAAAAGATGCTAATGATGTCACCCTGTAATGCTTTTACCATCAATGAGTAAAATCATCAAGAATGTTGTTTTAATCAAGCCTGGAAGTATCTATGGCGGACAATACTATGAAAATTTACCGTTTTAACTACCTGTGACCCCATTTATAAACGTTTCAACAAAATCGATTATTTTTTTGAGTATCCTATTGCCTGTTGTTTTACGCTGAAGCAGTGTCGGTTTTTCTTCAACCAACAGTTCAAGTATTTCATCACGCATCGGCTCTTGTTCGCAGTACAGATAATTCTCAATCAATGCCTGTGTTCTTTCTTTTGATAATTTTTCTTCCTCAACCATCTTCATGAATGCTCTTTCCTGCTCCACCGACCAAAACTTTTCAAACTCCTGGGGAATATCATCGGTGTCCAAAATGACAGGCATGTTTTCCCTGATAAATTTCTCTATCAGTTCCTTTTTGCTTCGTAACTGGATTTCGGTATTCAGCAGGTTGAATATCTCCTTCTCAATTTGTTCAGAATCCTTTTTCTGGTTGGCTTTTAGTTTTATGAGTAAACGAATGATGTATGCAACATTTATTTCGTCACGGTGAATGAGTTCCAATTCAAAATCAACATCTTCGAGTATGCTAACCTTTTCCTTGGCATGTTCACTCTTTACTTTATCATGCAGGTCAAGATATTTACTCTTATAATCTTCAAACTGCTGCTCTGTCATAGAGAGGTCATCCCACTTGAAGTCCGAAAATGATGTCAGCACGTTTTTAATGCGCATCAAATCCCTGAAGGCAACAATAAACTTCAATTCATCATCTTCGGTGACCAGATTGTTAACGCTATCGACTGTTGGTGTAATTTGAAGCAGGTTGACAACTCCATCACCGAATGCCTTCACATACTCATCATAAGGCTTCATGATGATTTCTTCAATGGCATCTTTGTTGCTGAACAGGGTAATGGCTTCATCTGTGGCATCCTTCAGGTTACGGAAAACCACAATGTTGCCCTGTGATTTCAATTCATTCAGGATGCGGTTGGTTCTTGAATATGCCTGTATCAATCCATGATATCGCAGGTTCTTATCGACATATAATGTATTGAGTGAAGGACTGTCAAAACCCGTCAGATACATATTCACAACCAACAGTATGTCAATCTTCCGCTCTTTTACCTTCTTGCTGATGTCGTTGTAATAGTTATAGAAACTCTGGCTGTCCTTGGTTGAAAATGCCGAACCGAACATCAGGTTATAATGACCGATAAATTCATCCAACTTCTCACGGGTATGTGGATTGGTTGCATAAGCAATCTCTGGTTCGGCTGCTACCGAAATTTCTTCAGGTATAAATCCATTGGCATCGAGATCATCTTCGTTGGCAACAAAACTGAATATGGTGGCAATTTTCAAATCGTGCTCTCCAATCATTTTCTTGCGATGTAGCAACATGTAATAGCGAATAAGTGCTGCTATACTACTGACGCAGAACAATGCCGTAAACTCCCTGCTATGCGTTTTTCTGTTATGGTGTGCAATGATGTAATCAACAATTTTGTTCAGTCGCTGTTGCGACTCCATCAATTCGTCAATATCGATATCCTCTACCTCAATATCAATCTCATTGGCACTCTCCCTGTTCCTGTACCTGCCGACATACTCAGCAGAGAACTTCAATACGTTTTCATCCCTGATAGCATCGGTTATCACGTATTTGTGTAGGCATTCCCCGAATAGTTCCTTTGTTGTTTTTTTGCCCAGTTCATTTTTTACGGCATTTTCTGCAAATATGGGTGTGCCTGTGAAACCAAACATCTGAATGTTTCGGAAAAATAAAATAATCCGCTGATGTGTTTCACCAAACTGTGATCGATGACACTCATCGAATATGAATACGATGCGTTCATCCTGAAGTGCATTCATCCGCTCCTGAAAATGTTTTTTGCTGATGGCTGCGTTCAGTTTCTGAATGGTGGTTACAATAAGTTTTGTGTCATCGGTAAATTGCTTCACCAAAGCACGGGTGTTGTCAGTCCCATCCACGCTCCCCTTGCTGAAACTATTGAACTCTTTTGTTGTTTGGTAGTCCAAATCCCTACGATCTACCACAAACACCACTTTCTTAATCTTCGGCAAACGGGTGAGTATCTGACTTGCCTTAAAAGAAGTTAGTGTTTTCCCAGATCCCGTTGTATGCCATACATATCCATTCTTCCTGCTATGCATTGCCCTGTCAACAAGTGCCTCAACCGCATAATACTGGTAGGGACGAAGAACCATCAGGATTTTCGAGGTCTCATTCAACACTATGTATTTGCATATCATCTTGGAGATATGGCATTTCTCTAAAAAATCGGTTGTAAAACCGTTTAGCAGGTTGGTAAGGCGTTTGTTTTCCTTGTCTGTCCAAAAAAACGTTTGTTTGAATGATTGAAAGCGATTATTTGCGTAATACTTCGTGTTAACCCCGTTGCTGATTACGAATATCTGTATGTACTGGAACAAACCGTAACTGCTGCTGAATGAATGTCGCTGATACCTGTTGACCTGATTGAATGCTTCTTTCAGTTCCAGTCCCCTGCGTTTTAATTC
>SKKI01000105.1 GCA_007121565.1 Phycisphaerae bacterium | reverse complement strand
CGGCTAATCGGATGCCATATCAAAATAGCCGCGGGCGTTGTGGTAGCAGATATCCTCCACCATTTGGCCCAGCAGCTTCATATCCCGGGGCCACCAGCCTTTTTCCACTTCCTCGCCGAGCAGGTTGCACAAAATCCGCCTGAAGTACTCGTGTCGCGAATAGCTCAAAAAGCTGCGCGAGTCGGTCAGCATCCCCACAAAGCGGCTCAGCAGGCCCAGGTTTGACAGGGCGTTGAGCTGCTTGATCATCCCGTCCATCTGATCCAGAAACCACCAGCCCGAGCCGAGCTGCATCTTGCCCGGCACAGCGCCGTCCTGAAAGCTGCCCAGTATCGTGGCCAGTACTTCGTTGTCTTTGGGGTTGATGTTGTAAAAAATCGTCTTTGACAGTTTCCCTTGTGATGCCAGTCTGTCCAGGTATCGCGCCAGCGGCAGGGCCATCTCAAAATCGCCGATGGAATCAAAGCCCGTATCCGGGCCGAGCCGGGCGAACTGCCGGCTGTTGGTGTTGCGGATCACGCCCATGTGAAACTGCTGCGCCCAGCCCCTGTCGAAATTCATCAGGCCAAACTCAACCAGCATCGCCGACTTGAACTGCTCTCGCTCCTGTTGGCTTAAGTCCTGCCGGCTGCGAATCTTCAGGAATATTGTCTGGATGTCGCTGGCCGTATACTCGGCGGCACAGGGCCTGTCCAGCCCGTGATCGCTCAGACGGCAGCCGTGCCGATGGAAATAATCCTGCCGCTTGCCGATGGCCTCGATGTAGTCGTCAAAGCTTTTGATGTCGGTATCGGTCAATTGGCCCAGCCGGTCAATCCACTGGTTCAGCGCCGTCGGATCCTCAACCGCCATCGCCTTGTCCGGCCGCCAGGCCGTATGCACGGCAATCTCAAAGCCGCTTTGGCCGATGGCCTGATGGTGCTCGAGGCTGTCCAGCGGATCCTCGGTCGTGCAGACGAGCTTGACGTTCCACTGCCGCATAATATTGCGCGCGCTGTACGCCTCGGTGCCCAGCAGTTCGTTGCACTGCCGGTAAATCCCCTCGGCCGTGTCGGCATTGAGCAGCCGATCGGTGATGCCGAACGGCTTTTTCAGCTCCAGGTGCGTCCAGTGATACAGCGGATTGCGCAGGCACGCCGGAACGGTCGCGGCCCAGTGCTCAAACTTCTCGCGGTCGCTGGCCTCGCCGGTGCAGTACCGCTCGGCCACGCCGTTGGCGCGCATCGCCCGCCACTTATAGTGATCGCCGGCCAGCCAGAGCTGTGTGAGGGTCTCAAACTGTGTGTCGGCGGCAATCTGCCCGGCCGGCAGATGACAGTGATAATCATAAATCGGCATGTTCACGGCATGATCGTGATACAGCCGCCGCGCCGTCTCATTGAGCAGCAGAAAATCATCATTCATATACATAAACACGGCCTCGCTGGGTGGGCCGAAGACACCACCCGGATTAACCCTCCATCCTGAAAACAAGCGGAGGGCGATTTGTAAAACGGTTACGGTAAAAAGCTGCGCATTAACGCATCTGTATCACCATATTTTTCGCGCAAATGTGCTAGCTTTGTTTTGAGCTGCTTAACCAGGTCACTGTATTGTACATCCTCATAAAGATTGTTCAGCTCGTAGGGATCGCTGTGCAGGTCGTACAGTTCCCAGGCATCGATGTCATAATAAAAATGGATCAGTTTGTAACGGTCGCTACGGATGCCGTAATGACGTTTAACCTGATGGATACCGGGATATTCGTAATAGTGATACAGCATCGCCGTTCGCCAATTGTCCGGACGCTTGCCTTTCAGGATCGGCAGAAAGCTTTCGCCTTGAATATCATCAGGGATTGAGGCTCCGGCCGCATCCAGAAATGTCGCTGCAAAATCCAGGTTCAGCACCATCGCATCCGAGACCGCACCGGGACGGATCGCCCCAGGCCAGCGCACCAGCAGCGGCATACGCAGCGAATCTTCATACATAAAACGCTTGTCATACCACCCGTGATCGCCCAGATAAAAACCCTGATCGGATGTATATACCACGATGGTATTGTCGGCAAGTCCACTTTGGTCCAGATAATCCAGCAGTTTGCCCACACCTTCATCCACGGCCGAAATCGTACCGAGATAATCATGCATATAGCGTTGATATTTCCAGCGCACAACATCATCGTCTGTTAATTGCCCGCTTTTCATGTGCTCAATGAAGGCCTGATTTTCCGGCTCATAGTGCGCATCCCACCGCTGCTGCTCTTGCGGCGTCATTCGCTCATATTCACGATGTTTAAATTGCGAGGTAAAATGATCCGGAAACAGATTGTCGCCCTTGAACTTCATATCATGCGACCAGCTGAAGTGATCGCGCAGCGACATCTCGCTTTCGGGGCTGGCCGCCGAACGGTTGTAATGATCTGCAAAGAGCGTGTCCGGCTCCGGAATGCTGCCGTGCGTGTGTGTTCCAAGATGACGCAGATGCGGTGACCAGCAGCGGTGGGGGGCTTTATGGTGGCTGGCCAGCAGGAAAGGCTTGTTTTTGTCGCGTTTGTTTTCAAGCCAGTCGATTGAAAAATCTGTTATTAAATCGGTGACGTATCCTTCGTAGCGTTTTCGGGAGCCGTCCATCTGAATAAAATCGGGATTGTAGTAAGACCCTTGGCCGGGCAGGATTTCCCAGTGATCAAATCCGGTCGGATGGCTTTGCAGGTGCCATTTGCCGATCATCGCGGTTTCATAGCCGGCTTTTTGTAAGAGCTTGGGGTATGTTTGCTGGTCGCCGTCGAATGTTTGGCGATTGGTCAGCTGCCCGTTGATATGGCTGTATTTACCGGTCAAAATGACCGCGCGGCTTGGCGCACAAATGGAGTTGGTCACAAAACAATTCAGAAACCGCATCCCTTCATGTGCCAGGCGGTCAAGATTGGGGGTGGTATTAATACGGCTTCCATAGCTGCTCAGCGCCTGAACCGCATGGTCGTCCGTCATGATAAAGAGAATATTCGGCGGACGCTTTCTTTCATTGCACACCCGCCCCGAGAGGGGGCGGGTGGACAACAACGATACCCCAAGTGCCCCGCATGTCCGTAAAAAATTCCGTCGGTTCATCATCTTTTACCACACATTTGACATTTGACATTAAACCACATACGTCGAAGCCGCCGTGTCGCCGCCGCGTCCGGTCCAGTTGGTATGGAAGAACTGGCCGCGGGGTTTATCAACGCGCTCGTAGGTATGGGCGCCGAAATAATCGCGCTGGGCCTGCAGCAGGTTGGCCGGCAGCCGCTCGCTGCGATAGCCGTCGTAGTAGGCCAGCGCCGAACTGATCGCAGGCATTGGCACGCCCATCTGAACGGCCTGGGTCACCACACGCCGCCACGCATCCTGGGCCGAGACCACCGCCTCGGTAAAGAACGGCGCCAGCAGCAGGTTCGTCAGGTCGGGGTTCTTGTCAAAGGCCTCTTTGATCTTGCCCAAAAAGACCGACCGAATGATACAGCCGCCGCGCCACATCAGGGCGATGCCGCCGTAGTTGAGATGCCAGCCGTACTCATCGGCCGCGGCCCGCATCAACTGGTAGCCCTGGGCGTAGCTGACGATCTTGGAGGCATACAGTGCCTTGCGCAGGTCCACAATCATCCGGGCACGGTCGCCGTTAAAAGCCGCACCGGGGCCCTTGAGCAGCTTGGCGGCCGCGACGCGCTCGTCCTTCAGCGCCGACAAACACCGCGCAAAGACCGCCTCGCCGATCAGCGTCAGCGGCTGGCCGGTATCCAGCGCCGCCACGACCGTCCACTTGCCGGTGCCCTTCTGGCCGGCGGTATCGAGAATCAGATCCACCACCGCGTTGCCTTCGGCGTCCCTGTAGCCGAGAATGTCCCGCGTGATCTCAATCAGGTACGAATCCAGCTCGCCGTCGTTCCACTCGGCAAAGACCTTGTGCATATCGGCGTTGCTCATCCCCAGCCCGTATTTCATCATCTGGTACGTTTCGCAGATCATCTGCATATCGCCGTATTCGATGCCGTTGTGCACCATTTTAACAAAGTGGCCGGCGCCGTTTTCGCCCACCCAGTCGCAGCACGGCTCGCCGTCGACGGTCTTGGCGGCAATCGTCTGGAAGATCGGCTTGACATGTTCCCAGGCCGCCTTCGATCCCCCCGGCATAATCGACGGGCCCAGCAGCGCGCCTTCCTCGCCGCCGGAAACGCCGGTGCCGATATACAGCTTACCCTTGCTTTCGACGTATTCGGTCCGGCGGGTCGTATCCGGGAAGTGACTGTTGCCGCCGTCGATGATAATATCGCCGTCGTCCAGATGCGGCAACACCTGCTCAATAAATGCATCCACGGGTTTGCCGGCCTTAACCATCACCATCACCTTGCGCGGTGTCTTGAGGTTCGCAACCAGCTCTTCGACCGATTTGCAGCCGATGATGTTCTTGCCCCTGGCCCGGCCGTTCATAAAGTCATCGACCTTCGAGACCGTCCGATTGTAGCAGGCCACCGTAAAGCCCTTGCTTTCCATATTCAGGATGAGGTTCTCGCCCATCACCGCCAAACCAACAACTGCAATATCCGCTTTTGACATGTTCATTCTCCTGTTAAAAAGTTCGTCGTTCGCAGGATGGGCCTTGGCCCATCATCGTCTTCCAATTTAAAATTTCTCTTTCCACGCCCACAGCCCCATACCGGGATTGGGGATAAAGAACACCTTCTCGCCGCCAAGCTCATTGTACCCCATTTTCAGCGTTTTGGGATTATATTTCTGCATCATTGCATCCAGATCGCCATACGCGAAATTCACCGATTCGATCTCCTCGCCGCTGATGCGGCCCGGACAGTAGGTGATCTTGAACCGTCCCTCAGAGGAGCCGTGAATCAGATGCGCCGCGGCGCTGAGGTTGTTCTGCAATTCCGCGTTACGGCGTGTCAGTTCCAGCACGCGATCGGTCCCGACGTAGCCGTATTTGCGAATCAGCCGGTCGATTTCCTTGTCCTCGCCGAACTCCTTCAGCCCCGGCGCCAGCACAATCAGTTCCCCGCCGTCGGCCATCGCCATCCGTGTGCGGTAGATGCTTTTATTGCCCAACCAGGTACTCTTGAATTCCTCCGGGTCCAGGTACACCACCGCTTTTTGAATCGGCTCCTCGAGCATCTGGAAATTAACCTTCAGCGACAACGCTGCGGCCTTGTTGAAACACTCCAGATCATCGCCGACAAACAACCCCCGCGTCGCCGTACCGCCATCGGTGCTGCCAACGACCGTCTGGACATACACAATCGGTAAATCCCCGGCAAAGTGCTCCGAGGCGTAGTTCAGCACCCGCCGCACCGGCGTATCGGCGCGGCCCATCATCCGCTCCATCCCGTACACGGCGCCGAGGAAGTGGCTTTTGTTGATGCCCTCCACGCCGCCGGTTCCCACAAAGATATTCTTGCTGTGGTTGGCCATCCCGACCACCTCGTGCGGCACGACTTGCCCGATGGACAGAATCAAATCATAATCGCCTTCGACCAGCAGTTTATTAACCTGGGCCGGCCAGTCGAAATCGACCTTGCCCTCGCTGACTTCGCGGACAAATTCACCCGGCACACGTCCGAGCGTCACCAAGTCGTCGCGCCAGTTGTGCACGCGAAACAATCCCATCGGCACATCACCGAACATGCGGCTGATCTCGGTCTCGGTCATCGCATAATGCGTCCCCAGTGCCGGCAGAATATCCGTCAAGGCATCGCCATAGTACTGATACACCAGCCGCGTCAAATCCCCGGCGCGCGAATAAAAGCGCGTCATATCCGGCGGAATCGCCAGCACCTTCTTGCGCGGCCCCAGTGCATCCAGTGCGGCAAACAAGCCGACCTTCAGGTCTTCAAGGCTCAAGTTGTCCTGCGGATTTCCCCGCTCATAATACAGCATATAATGTTCCGTCTTTGCCGCAGAGAACACAGAGATAATTCTTAATTTTGAATTCTTAATTCTTAATTGAAAACGACTTTTGCGTACTCTGTGAAATCTGCGGTTTCTTTTTATACCCCGCTAAAGGCGTTAAACCCGCCGTCAATCGGAATCACCGTACCGGTAACGAATTTTGATGCGTCGCTGAGCAGCCAGTGTACCGTGCCGCACAATTCCTCGGGCTGGCCGAATCGTCCCATCGGGGTATGTTCCACAATCGTCCTGCCGCGCGGTGTCAGCTCACCGGTCTGTTCATCGGTCAGCAGAAACTGATTTTGCTTAGTCAAAAAGAACCCCGGCGCAATGGCGTTGACGCGAATATCCGTCGAGTAATTCTGGCACATATGCACCGCCAGCCATTCGGTAAAGTTGCTGATCGCCGCCTTGGCCGCCGAGTAGCCGACCACTTTAGTCAGGGGGTGGAAGGCGCTCATGCTGGAGACATTCAGGATAATTCCCTGCTTCTGTTGAGCAAAATGCTTTCCAAAGACCTGGCAAGGCAGCAATGTTCCCAGGAAATTCAAATCAAACACCGAACGCATCACCTCGCCGGGCAGGTCAAAAAACGGCAGTTCATCCGAGGCGGTCGCCTCTTTGCGGTTACCACCGGCGCCGTTAATCAGCACATCGATCCGCCCCATGGAGTTGACCGCACAGGCGAAAGCGTCCTCGGTTTCCTGTCTGTCCATGACGTTGATCCGCAGCGGCAGGGCAAAGCCGCCGGCGGCCTCGATCGTTTTGGCCAGCTCATTGGCCCGAAATTCATCGTAGTCAGCGATGCAGACCTTCGCCCCGGCCCCGGCCAGATATTCGGCCAGCGCACCGCACAACACCCCGGCCCCGCCGGTCAACACAATCCCTTTGTCTTTGACGTTAAACAAGTCACTCATCGTCTATCCTCAGAATTAGCCGCAGTTGACACCAGAAATACCACACGCCATGAGATTATTTTTTAACACTTCCAGCGGCAAAACACAACCTATATTTTCAATAAAAACAAATACTTGAAAAACTTCAGGCCGTGAACTATTTTATGGACATCCAGAAGCCTATATTCCGGAAAAAATACTAATGATGTCCAATAGCCCGATTGACTCCAAGTCCGCAGGCCGGCGAAACGAAAACCTGATCCTTGCGATGCTGCGAAAACACGGCAGCCTGTCCCAGGCCCAGTTGTGCCGCCTGGTCGGCATCGGCAGCTCCACGGCCAGCACGATTGTCGCGCGCCTGCGCGAAAAGGGCCTGCTGCTCGAAAACAGGGGTATCAGCCGGCATCGGGGGCCAAAGCCGACTATCCTAAGCCTGAATCCGGCCTGCTGCCACCTGGTCGGCATCGAAATCAATCCCAGCTTCGCAATCATCGGACTCTTTGATTTTCTCGGCCAACCCGTCGACAAGATCCATATCCCCCTTGGCCCCGACCATCAACCCGGCCACGTTGTCGATGTGATCACCCGAAGCCTGCACAAAACCCTGAAAGACCATCATCTCGGTGCCGAGGACATCCTGGGCGCCGGCGTTGCCCTGAGCGGGTCGGTTTCGTCCGAGGGCATGGTGCATCTGTCCAGTCCCATGGGCTGGCGCGATGTGCCGCTGCAAAGACTGCTGGCTGAGCATTTTACGTTTCCGGTTGCCGTTTACAGCAACCATGTGCGGCTACTGGCGGAGATTGCCTCCGATCCGGCTCTCGATGCCGAAAGCATCCTGTACCTGAATGTTGCCAACGGTGTCGGCGCCACCATTTTTCGCGATGGACGGCTGGTCTATGGCACGACCGGGCGCTATGGGGAGATCGGCCACAATGTGATTGACCCGGACGGCCCGCTGTGCGGCTGCGGCCACCGCGGCTGCCTGGAGGCACATATCTCCGGCCCGGCACTGGCGGCCAAAATCACCCACGACATCCGCTGCGGCGCACAAACGGCACTTGCTGACGGACTTGACGGCCATCCCACCCCCGAAAAACGTCTGGCCGCCTGGCCCGGGGCCGTCGCCGCCAATGACGCGTATGCGATCATGCTGCGCGATCAGGTCGCCGATCTGATTGCGCAAAGTGCCGCCCAGGCCATCAACGCGTATGATCCGACCGTCGTGATCCTGGCCGGCTATGTGAACCTGCTGTTCGCCGAGGCGTTTGCCGAGGCCATCGGCCGACATAGTGCGGCAGCGATCTATGACTTCGACGCCCGTCAGATCGATATCCGACCGGCCGCCGCAGGCGACGACGCCCTGATCAACGGCATCTGCCTGGCTGTATTGCAGGACGCCCTGGAGGCCGACTGGTAGTCCATGCCACGCGCCGGCGAGGGCATTTTTCTTGGAATCTGCGTCACGACGTGGTAGGGTGACGCGCTGAAGCGCAAAGGCAGCCAAAACGATGCAAACGAAACAGGACATTCAGCGGCTCTTGGCCGGGGCGGGCCTGGCCCCGAACCGTCGGCTGGGTCAGCATTTTCTGATCGACCTGAATCTGATGAAGATGCTGGCCGATGCGGCCGAGCTGACCGGACAGGATATCGCACTGGAGGTCGGCACGGGGACCGGGTCGTTTACCGAAGCGCTGGCCGCTCGGGCCGGGCATGTGGTGACGGTGGAATACGACACCGGCATCGGGCCGCTGGCGGCGTCCGTGCTTAAGGCCTTTGACAATGTGACCCTGATTCAGGGCGACGCCCTTGAGAGCAAAAATGCGCTCAATGTCGATGTCGCGGCGGCACTCAAAGCAGCTCGGGCGCACTGCCCGGGCCGACTGCTGCTGGCGGCCAACCTGCCCTACAGCGCCGGCTCGGCGGTCATGGCCAACCTGATCGTCGGTCCGGTCATCGCCGATGCGATGGCCGTCACGGTGCAAAAGGAGGTCGCCGATCGCATGATCGCCCAGCCCGGCCATGCCGCGTACGGCACGCTGAGCATTCTGATGGCTGCCACAGGCCGTGTCCAGATGCTGCGAAAGCTGCCGCCGTCGGTCTTCTGGCCCCGTCCGCAGGTCGACTCGGCGATGGTCCTCTACCAGCGCCAGCCCGAAAAGGCCGGCCAGATTCACGATATGACGACCTTTCGAAAAGTCATCACCCTGTTTATGGGCCATCGACGCAAAATGCTCAAAGCCTGCACAAAATTTACCGACGGCCCTCTGGAACGCATCCGCCACTGGCCGACGATTTTTGAAGAGGCCTTCGTCGATCCGCACCATCGCCCCGAAGAACTGACCGCCGCCGACTATATCAACATCGCCAATCTGTGCTATGAACAAACCAAATAGATATAAGGAGAATCTCGATGCCCGTTATTTCAATGTTTTATGGCATAATTGTACTAATGTATTTCGCAGATAATAAGAGACACCATGCTGCACACATTCATGTGCGATACCAAGACCAGGAAGCTGTTATTTCGATACCGGATGGTCAAGTACTGGAAGGCAAGCTCAAGCCAAATAAGTTGAAGTTGGTTCAAGCGTGGGTTGAGATTCACAAAGAAGACTTGTTAGCAGACTGGCAGTTGGCCGTCAACGGGCAGCAAATATTCCCTATAGAACCTTTGAGGTAAATTATGAATCCCAGAGTAAAAGATGTCGTTCCGAAAGACGGATATGTATTAGAACTGCTTTTTGAGAATGGGCAAAGAGGGCTTTTCGATGTAAAAAAATTTTTCAATTTGCCCGTCTTTGAATCGCTCAAAGATTTGAATTATTTTCGACAGGTGCGAGCATTGTTCGGTTCAGTGGTCTGGCCGGACGGCCAGGATATCTGTCCGGACACACTTTATGAAGATTCCTTAAAGGTGAATGATACAGACCCTAAGAAGCAATAAACAGCATCAATTGGGAAATGAATGATCATGGCAAGAACATTGTTTCTAATCGGCTCTTTGCTATTATGCCCAATGACCGTTCAGGCGGCCAGCGGCGGCGAACAAACTTTTCAATTCCTGTTCAAGACCGGCGATGTGCTGTGGATTGCCGAGGATATCGGCGGCCAGTACGAACTGTCGGCGCTGCACCAAGTCGCTGTCAGCGGCGACGGCGTCGCTGCCGGCCAATCCGAGCTGAAAACCTACCGGCACTGGCAGCCGATTGTTGAGCTTGAATCACACTTTCGCACACGTCCCGTCGTGAAACTGGAACCGATGGAAGGCGGCCTGTGGGGACAGTCCGAACTGCAATGGACGATTGGCCCGCCCGACGAGGACCCGGCACTGACCGCGGCCTTCAATCAGCATGTTTATGACGGCGGCAGCAATGCCGAATCATTTTATGCAGAAGACAACGCCCCGGCCAAACACCTCCCGACAGTCGCAGGCGCCAAGGCCGAGCCGCTGTATTTCTCCGGCCGCGGGCTGTATTTCAACTACACCATTGATTCGGCCTACTTTTTCCCGCGCAGCGGCCTGCTGCTGGTCTTTACACATCAGTCCATCACGGCCGTCGGACTGGATACCATGCACGGCTTTATCGTGATGCAGATAAACAGTGACAGGCAATGACACCGCGCCGCCATAAACACACAGCCCGACATGTTGATGCTTTCGGCAGAACGCCTTTCGCAAGGCGACGGCCCGTGTGGTTTAGTGTAAATAGAATACTTCAAACGGTTTTCGGTGTTCTGCTTGCGGCCTTTGTTCTCATCCACAGCAAAAGCATTCCGTGGTGGGCGTTAGTCTATTTGGGTGTTGCCAACGCCGCTT
>SKKI01000318.1 GCA_007121565.1 Phycisphaerae bacterium | reverse complement strand
TATATCGAGCGGCAGTTGACGCTGATTGAGCTGGTCGGGGTGCAGGCGATCCAGCAGGCCGGGCAGACCGGCGGGCAATTTGAAAGCCTTGACGGGCGGATTTGGCACTGGGATGTGCAGATTATCGAGACCGGTATCACCTCGCTGTATGAGGTGGTGATTCGGCTACAGTGGGACCAGGGCGGTCGGCGGCGGCAGGTGGCCTGCCGAACACGCATGACGGCGCGTACCGCCACGCTCGATGCGACGCAGGCGGCAACGGAGATCAGCGAGACACAACCACCATCCGAACCGGGGGGACGACGATGAGTGTACCGCAGCGACAACAGGGCGGCTTTACGCTGGTCGAGCTGATGGCCGCCTCGGTCATCACGGCCTTTTTGGCCCTGGTGGCGGTTGGCGGGATGATCAGCGTCACCAGTGCCCGCGGCAGCCTGGACGAAGCGACTGAGGTGATGGACGAGCTGCGCTACGCAGCCGATCTACTGCGTCAGGACCTGGCCAATGTCCACCGCGACCGTCAGGAGATGCTGTTTGAAGGGCTGCTCGAGGCCAGCGGCCCGGCGGCGATGCCGCGGCTGCGGTTTCGGGCCGTCAGCACGCGCAACGCACGGCCTAATCAGCCGGAAAGCGATGTCTATGAAATCGAGTACCTGTTTATCGAAAGCCACGACGGCACGCTGTATCTGAGCCGGCGAATCTGCCCGGTTGTCGGCATTGAACAAGATCGCGAGCACACTGCCGGCGGCATTCTGACCAAACTGTCCGAGCATATTTCGTATTTTAATGTGCGGTATTTTGACGGCGCCGGCTGGTCGGAGATCTGGCCGGTGGAGCAGCAGTTGCTGCCGACCCTGATTGAGGTCTCCCTGGCGGCGCGTGTTGTCCAGGACGGCGGCCGGGAAAACATTTACGCCAAGCAGGTCATCGCCACGTTTTCCCGCCTTGGCGACCAGCGGCTGGATGACGACGAAGTGGATTTTGAAATAGAGTTTACAGACCCGGAATCGGCGGCAGGACGCTAATGCGAAAACCGTACTTGACATCACGTTATGCGCGACCGGCGATGGCACTGATCGCGGTGCTGTGGATCGCGGCGCTGATGACGGCGCTGGTCAGTGTGGCGGCCCAGACGAGCCTGCTGGACAGCCGGGTCAGCCAGATCGAGAACGAAAAGCATCGTACGCGGTGGGCCTGCCGCGGCGGGGTTGAAACCGCCATCGCCCTGCTGCTGGAGGATGACCGGGCCTACGACAGCCTGATCGATATCTGGGCGGACAACCCGCTGGAGCTTGAGGCGTTGGACTTTGACGGCGCCCAGGTCACGGTGCAGGTGGTCGATGCCGCCTCGAAACTGAATGTCAACACCGCCTCGCGCAACCAGTTGCTGGCCTTGCCGGATATGACCGAGGATATCGCCGACAGCATTCTGGACTGGATCGACAGCGATGATGACGTCCGCACCGGCGGCGCCGAAAGCGGCTACTATCTGAGCCTGGACTTCGGTTACGAGGCGCGCAACGGGCGGATGCGCACCATCCGCGAGCTGCTGCGCGTCAAAGGGGTGACCGAGGACCTGTTTTACGGCCATGCCGAGCAGCACCTGCTTGCGGCGGACAATGAGGGCTGGATTCATTACCTGACGTGCGTCTCGCGACAGGACAACCAGGACGCCGACGGAAACGAGCGGATTAATATCAACCGGGCCGACGAACAAACGCTGATGCGTGAACTGGACCTGACAGAGGGTCAGGCGCGATGGATCGTTGAAAACCGCCAGTTTGACTCGCTGGGCGACCTGATCGGCCAGGCCGTCCCGGCCGACAGGCAGAGGCCGGGACCGGCACAAAACCAGCCGCCCAGACAAGACCCGCGGCAAAATCAAACTGACAATCGTAATCCTAATAATAACAATAACAACAACAACGAGGACGACCGGCCCGCCGTCGAGCCGCTGGATGTGAAAACAGTGCTGGAGCGAGCCGATCGAATCACGCTGAGCCGACGGCGCACGATCTGGGGGCAGGTGAATATCAACACCGCCGATCTGCAGGTGCTGACCGCGTTGTTTGAGGGCAATCGCGAGCTGGCGCTGGAGACCATCGCCGCCCGCCAGGCCCTGGGCGGGGCTTTTGTCGACTTTTCCGATCTGCTGCATATTGAGGCACTGACACAGGATATATTGCGGAGGTACCTGGACCAAATGACCATTCGTTCGGACATCTTTGAGATTCACGCCACGGCCGTCTCGCAGGCAACGGAGTTGACCTGGTCGGTCGAGGCGATTGTCAACCGCCGGGCCCAGCAGGGACAAGTGGCCTACTGGCGGGAAGGGATCAGCCGATGAAACAGACAGACCCAACTCCACAGACAGCGCAGCAGGCGGCCGGGCTGGTCGTCTCGGCCGCTGCGGGCACGATATGGGCCGCGGTGGTGCGCCGCTGCGACGGCGGATTTGAACGCATCTATCAGGGCCGGTTCGAACTGGCCGACGGGCTGGACAGCGCTGTCGATCAGGTCCTCAAGCAGGCCGGTAACGGGCAGACGTCGGTTGTCATCGGGCTGGACTCGGCGCAGCTTCGCTATCTCGATCTTGAACTGCCGCCGGCCGACGCGGATCAGTTGCCGATGCTGATTCGCACGCAGGCCGAGGCCCGGCTGCCGCTGGACAGTGACCGGATGCAATTGGCCTGGCACATCGCGCCCACGGCGCAGGGCTATGCCTGCACGGTGGCCGCGGCGCGGCTGGATGCGACATCGGCGGCGCTGGGCAAGCTCAGCGTGAGCAGTCATG
>SKKI01000313.1 GCA_007121565.1 Phycisphaerae bacterium | reverse complement strand
GCTTTGAACAAAATCAGCGTCGGGATCGCATTAATCCCGTGATTCATCGCCGCATCCCGATGCTCATCGGTATTAATTTTACAAATCGTCGCCTTATCGGCATAGTCGCCGGCCAGCTCTTCCAGGACCGGGGCGATCATCTTACACGGGCCGCACCACGGCGCCCAAAAATCCACCAGCACCGGCCTGTCTTCCTGAATAGTCGAGTCAAATGTCTCATCGGTCAATTCGATTACCTGTTCTGCCATTTTCAATCCCTTTCCATTGGGGTTATCAATGTCCCGTTTAACGGGATGCATTGTATAAGACATCCCTGCGCGTGTCAAATTTCATTTTTCTCAGTGGGCGATTCGCTGCGCTGCGACTGATCGGACGCATTCGGAATCTCCTGAATGGGAATCGGCGGGCGTTTTGGTGTGTTGCCCGGCTCATCGTTTGCCTGATATTCCGGGTCACCCGCTTCGGTTTCGCTATCCGGCGGGCCGGCCTGGGCATCATCATCAGGCTGCTGGCGGGTCTGGCGGTCCTGCTCCTCGGCCAGTCGATCCGAGTAGATCGCTTTTTGCACCGCCTCTTCGGCCGGTTCGCTGGTCAGCGGTTTGAGGTAGATCGCCCCGGCCCCGTCGGGCTGTTCGACCCAGATCAGGCCGTTGCGCATCAACTCGAGCATCCCCAGAAACAGCCCGATCATCACCAGCCGATTGCCGCGTCCTTCAAAAATCTTGCCCATCGACAGCGGTCCTTCGGTTTGCAGCCGATGTAGAATCTCAATCTGATACAAATCGATCGGCGTATCGTCTTTGATATGATCGTACCGGCTGGTCTGGCCGGTGGCCTTCATAATCCCGTCAAACGCCTCCAGCAGCGTCCAGATGCTGACCTGGTCCAGATCCACCTCCGGCTCCTGGGTGGGTTTGAGATGCTCGAGGATCGAGGCCGGTCGCGTGTGCCGCTGCTGTCGCGTCTGGGCCGAGTCGTCCAGGAGATTGGCCGCGTCCTTAAATCGCTTGTACTCGAGCAACTGACGCACCAGCTCGGCGCGCGGATCCTCAATGCCCCCCTCCTCCTGCTCGCTGTCCTCGGTGCGCGGCAGCAGCATCGCCGACTTGATCTCCATCAGCGTGGCCGCCATCACCAAAAAATCGCCGGCCAGGTCGATATCCAGCCCGCGCAGCATCTCGATATACTCAATGTATTGCGCCGTTACCCGCGCGATCGGAATATCGTAAATGTCGACCTCTTCCTTGCGCACCAGGTACAGCAGCAGATCCAGCGGCCCGGCAAACACATCAAGATGAACCCGATACTCGCTCATTGCCCGCCCTCAAACGGCTCGTCAGCGTGATCGCTATCGGATACCGTGCGATCCAGAATCGCCTTGGCTCGCTCGGCATCGCTTTGAAAAACCTGAAGTTCCACGGCGATCACATTCGGATACGGCATGTTCACCATCAGATTCATCCCCGCCAGATAGCAGGGGATGCCTTCGTTGTCCAATACCAGCCTGGCCACCTCCGCATCGAAGCTGTTTTCATACCGCTCAATCGTAACGAGTTTGTCTTTATCGCGATTGTGCATGTCGCATCACCCCCAATCCGACCGCGTCGCGTACCCGCCGCAGGGTCTCGGACGCCACCGCACGCGCACGCCGCGCGCCGTCGGTCAACACCTGCTCGACATAGTCTCGATTCTGTTCCAGTTCCTGCCGCTTTTGCCGATACGGACGGAAATACTCGCACAGCAGCTCGGCGGCTCGCTTTTTCACCGTTCCGTAGCCGACCCCACCGGCGCGGTACTTCGCCTCCCAGTCGGCAAGCTCATCGGCGCCGGCGGCCAGCCGCAGCAAGGCAAAAATCGAGCAGGTCTCGGGGTCTTTGGGCTCCTCGAGGGGCGTCGAATCCGTAACAATCCGCATCACCTTCTTCTTAACGCTCGATTCCGGCTCAAAAATCTCAATCGTATTGTTATAGCTCTTGCTCATCTTGCGCCCGTCCACGCCCGGCACCACCGCGACGGATTTGAGAATCTGCTCATCGGGCAGGACAAAGGTCTGGCCGTACTGGGCGTTGAACTTGATCGCAATATCCCGCGTTACTTCAATATGCTGCTTCTGGTCGGCCCCGACCGGCACCAGATTGCTGTCAAAGATCAGGATATCAGCCGCCTGCAGGACCGGATACGCAAACAGGCCGTGATTGGGGCTAAGCCCCTGTGCGACCTTGTCCTTGTAGCTGGTGCAGCGCTGAAGCAGCCCCAGCGGCGTCACACACGACAATATCCACGTCAGCTCGGTCACCTCCGGCACATCCGACTGCCGCCAGAAGACCGTCTTTTCCGCATCCAGCCCCAGCGCAAGATAGTCCATCGCCACCTCCAGCGTCCGGGCGGCCAGGTCCGCCGGCGCCGGATTGCTGGTCATCGCGTGATAGTCAGCGATAAAATAAAAGCCCTCATTTTCGGCCTGCAGCGCCAAATGCTGACGCATCGCGCCGAAATAATTGCCGATATGCAGCTTGCCCGAAGGCTGTATCCCGGATAATATACGCAAAACACTCTCCACAATAAAGTCTGTCAATAGAATGGTAAAATACTACCATTCTGCCAAAATCAAGTCAACCCATAAACGACCGGCCAACTCGATCGCATAGGAATTTGTATTCGTAGCACGGGCATCTTGCCCGTGACCAAAGCCCCAACGGGGCGTTAAATCACTTAGCCGGAGGGCGTCAGCCCCCGGAAAGATGTCCCAAAAACCCAAAAGCCCCTACCTGAGCGTGTCCCCAAAACCTGGACAG
>SKKI01000022.1 GCA_007121565.1 Phycisphaerae bacterium | reverse complement strand
CGTTCCGGCACATCCATCGGCGCCAACCTTGAAGAAGCCTGCGCAGCGCAAAGCCGTGCCGATTTTATAGCAAAATGCCATATTGCCCTTAAAGAAGCGCGAGAAAGTTACTACTGGCTGCGCTTATGTCATAAAACGGGTATTGTTCCGGAATCGCGATTGCATGATTTGATAAAAGAATGCAATGAGATTATTTCTATTCTTACCGTTATCTTAAAAAAATCCAAATCAAGCAAGGTTTGACCTTTCTTAATTCTTAACGCTTAATTCTTAATTTCTTTGTGAGTGAATATAAATGAACGAACAAAATGTTTACATTCTCGGCGGCTATCAAACGGATTTTGCGCGGAACTGGGCGCGTGAGAACAAGCATATCAGCGCCCTGATGCGCGAGGCGTATGAAGGCTCGCGGGTGACCACGCAGATCGAGCCGACCGATATTCAGGCGGCGTTTGTCGGCAACTTTGCCGCCGAGCTGTACTGTATGCAGGGACATCTGGGGGCGTTTTTCGCCGACTTCGATCCGCATTTCAAGGGGCTGCCGACTATGCGGTTTGAGGGGGCGTGCGCATCGAGCGCGCTGGCGGCACTGGCGGCGATGGCGCATATCCAGGCCGGCCACTACGACTGCATTGCCCTTCTCGGCGTGGAATTGATGAAATCGGCCTCCCCGGCCAAAGGCGGCGACTATCTCGGCACGGCGGCCTGGTACGAACGCGAATCGGCGGGCATTGAGTTTCCCTTCCCCAAGCTGTTCGGCAAGCTCGGCGATGTCTATGAGGCCCGCTACGGCCTGGACGATGCGCACCTGGCCCGTATCGCGGCGATCAACTACGCCAATGCCAGGCGCAATCCCAACGCCCAGACGCGCGACTGGTACATGAGTACCGACCACGCCTGCCGCAAAGGTCAATACAACACGACGGTGACCGGACGCATCAAAGTCACCGACTGCTCGCAGGTCACCGACGGGGCGGTGTGCCTGTACCTGGCCTCGGACACATTCGCCGCCGACTACGCGCGGCGCAGCGGCCTGTCGCTTGAGCAGCTTCCGCGCATCGCCGGCTGGGGCCACACCACCGCACCGATGGAATTCACAACCAAAATCGCTGACTCCGAAGGCCGGCGGTATGTACTGCCCTGGACGCGCAAGGCGATTACCGATGCCTACCGCCGCGCCGGCCTTGAGGACTGCCGGCAGCTTGACGCGATTGAAACGCACGACTGCTTTACCACCTCGGAATATATGGCGATTGACCACTTCGGCCTGACCGAGCCGGGACACTCCTGGAAGGCGATCGAAGACGGCACTATCGAGCTGGGCGGCACACTGCCGATCAACCCCTCCGGCGGTCTGATCGGCTGCGGCCACCCCGTCGGCGCTACCGGCGCCCGTCAGCTTCTGGACGCTTATAAACAGGTCACCGACACCGCCGGCGACTACCAGGTCCCCGGCGCCAAAACCGTCGCGACCCTCAACATCGGCGGCTCGGCCACGACCAATGTCTGCTGCATCGTCCGACGATAGCGACCAAAATTACATGGATGACCAAAATAAAAATGACTGTTCGGGCAGCTTTCTGCCGGATTATCTGTATGCCGATGAGGTGCTTCAGGAGCTTAAAGATCGCGCCCTGGATGCGGCCGCAGAAGGGGTAGTCATTTCAGATCCCTCCCTGCCGGATAATCCGATTATCTATGTCAACTCCGGTTTTCAGGCGATGACCGGTTATAGGGCCGATGAAGTGCTCGGTAAAAACTGTCGTTTTTTGCAGGGGCCGAAAACCGGACAGCCTGCCTCTGAGAAAATTCGCCGGGCGATTGCCGAAGACCGCCCCTGCGTGGTCGAACTTCTCAACCATCGCAAAGACGGCTCGACGTTCTGGAACCGCCTGTCGATTACACCGGTGCGGGACGCGGCGGGCAAGACCACCCACTTTATCGGCGTACAATCCGATATCACGCGGCGCCGAGAGGCCGAGCAGTCGCTTCGCGAGGCCAATGAGCAGCTTGCCGCGGCCAACGCGACGATGAAACGTGCGCTGACGTACGCCGCCGGTATTCAGCAGTCGCTGCTGCCGGCAAAGCCGCTGCGGGATGAGCGCTTTGAGGCCGTCGGCAAGCTGATCGCCTGCGAAGAACTGGCCGGCGACACCTTGAATTACTTTTTACTGGATGATCATCGTGTAGGTTTTTATGTGCTGGATGTGGTCGGCCACGGCGTCCCGGCGGCCCTGATGTCGGTTTCGATCAGCCGTCTGCTGACGCCGCATTCCGGCAAATCCTGCCTGTTCGAATCCACCGGCCCGCAGCAGAAGGCCGGCCGCATTTTGTCGCCGGCACAAGTAGGCCGCATCCTCAACGATGTGTTCTCGGAAAATATCGGCAGCGGCCTGTTCTTTACCATTTTCTACGGGATATGGGATGCTTCGGGCAGCCGGTTGACATATTGTTCCGCCGGCCATCCGCCGGCCGTCCTGATCCCCAAAGACGGACCGGCCCAGCAGCTTGAGGCCGTCGGTTTTCCTGTCGGCATAACCAACGATCCGCAGTACCGCGATTACGAGCACACCATGCGCAAAGGCGACCGGCTGCTGGTATACTCCGACGGCCTGATCGAGGCTGCCGATGCCGGCGACCAGCAGATCGGCATTGACCGCTTGACGGCGATGGCCCAGCAGTATCGCGACCTGCCGATAGAGGCCTACCTGCAAAAACTGCTCAGCAGCGTCCGGCAGTTACAAGCGACCGCCCATCCGGCGGACGATGTGTCGCTGCTGATCTTTGAGGTCACCG
>SKKI01000114.1 GCA_007121565.1 Phycisphaerae bacterium | reverse complement strand
CCGCCCGTGGCCCAGCCGACGGTGGCCTTGGCAAAACCCATCAGACGCCGGGCCATGCCCCCTTCGCCCATCAGGACGCCGGCCAAAATAAAGAACGGTATCGCCAGCAGCGGAAAACTGGAAATGCCCGAGGCGATGCGCTGGGCCACCGTATAGCCGCTCGGAATATCGCCGATCGTCAGAAATGTCAAATACGTCGCAAGGCCGATGCACACCGCAATCGGTACATTGATCAGCAGCAGCAGCACAAAACTGACAACCAATATCAAAACCTGTATATCCACGCCTTAGACCTCCGCTTCAAGGGGCTCCGGCTCGGACCGTTTGCCGGAGGCAATTTCGATGATGTTTTCCAC
Organism: Phycisphaerae bacterium; assembly: GCA_007121565.1. GTDB lineage: Bacteria > Planctomycetota > Phycisphaerae > Sedimentisphaerales > Anaerohalosphaeraceae > T3Sed10-213. The sequence goes on along the minus strand of SKKI01000114.1, from coordinate 2,454 downwards.
ACAGAACAGCAGGATAAAGACCCCGCTGATCGGTACCGCCAGGTACATATAGCCGGCTTTAATCTGCATCGCCGGCAAGATCACGTTGGCCGCCAGCGTCTCGCGAACCAAAATCGCCCCGCCGCCGAGCAATACCACCGCCGCAAACACGCCGACAATGACGTTGACCAGCACCTCAGCCAGGGCCTGCGCCTGCGGGTGCAGCTTGCCGACAAAATAATCCACACCCAAATGGGCCTTGGCGCCGTAGGCCACGCTGGCGCCGAGCATCGAGACCCAGAGCATCAGGTTGATGGCCACCTCTTCGGTCCAGGGCGTCTGGCCGCGCGGCAAAAATTCCCACGGCTCATACCCGCGCTCGACCAGCGCCGCCACCAGTCCCCCGCTGGCGCGTGAGAGCACCCCCCACAGCACATCCAGCACAAGAATTGCAAACAACACGATCACCGCCACTTCGAGCAGCTTGACCAGACCTTTTCGCAGCTTCAGCAATGTATGCATCATTAGTCGATTTCCCGGATTTGCTCTACCAGTTCTCCGATTCGCGTTCCCGCGTGACGTTCCAGCAGCGGCTGAACCTGCTGGACAAACGGCTCAAGGTCCGGATAGTGCACCTCAACGCCGTGCTCCTGAACCGCCTCCAGCGACCGCTGCGACTCAATGCGCCAGACCTCACGCTGATATTCACTGGATGCGTCGGCCGCTTCCTGCAGCCACACCTGAATTTCAGCCGGCAGCGAATCCCAGATCGTTGCGTTGATCAGCAAGATATCGGGGATGCGTGTGTGCTCATTGACCACGAAATGTCGACACACTTCATAATGACGGCTGGTGTAAAAACTGGGCGGATTGTTTTCGGCGCCATCGACGACCCCCTGCTGCAGCGAGGTGTACAGCTCGCCCCAACTGATCGGGGTCGGCTCGCCGCCCATCACGCGAATCATATCCATCGAGGTGCGGCTTTCCATCACGCGGATCTTTTGCCCGCGCAAATCATCCGGGGAAAGAATCGGCCGCCGGACGGTATAAAAATTTCGACTGCCCGAATCGTAATAACACAATCCCCGCAGGCCCGCCGGATTGCCCAGCGCCAAAAGCTCCTGGCCCAGCGGCGAATGCAGCACCCGCCAGAAATGATCGTGGTCGCGGAAGATATAGGGCAGGCTGAACACCCCCATCTCAGGAATGAAGGCCTCCAGTGCCGCGGCCGAGACTTTGGTAATGGCCAGCGCCCCGCGCCCAAGCTGTTCGACATTATCACGTTCAGAGCCCAGCACACCGCCGGCAATGATCTGGATGCGTGCGGCCCCGTCGGATTTTTCCTCAAGCCGCTCGGCCATATACACCATGCCCTGGTGTACCGGATGAGAGGCATCCAGTCCGTGAGCCAGCCGCAAAACGATGGTCCCCGTATCCCCAAATTCATAGCTGCGAACATAGAGGGTAAACCCCACCACAGCCACGATCAGGCCGGCGGCAAACCCGACAATAAGCATCGAAACACTCTTTTTGTCCATAGTCGATCTCCTGATAACGCAATATCGTGTCGATTATCTTGGTTTTGTACCCGAACGGGTGAACCATAATCCTACACGCCATGAGGTATTATTTCAATAAAAATTTACAGCCTTCTTGTATTTCAGCATTTTATCTCGACCATGTTGTCCTTGCAGTCATTTCTTTCTTATATTTAAAGTAGATATATAAGTCAATGGGGACATCATGGCCGTAATACGACGCGAAGACAAAGAGATTATCCACCATTTATCGCTTTTGGCAGCACTTTTCGGGGCGATTGTGGGGGGATTTCTGGTGCTGCATTTTCATACGCAGGCCCACAGCCGCCTGGAGAGCGAAACAACCGCCGTCCAGACCCAGCGGACACTGAGTCGACTGGCCGATAATCTGAGCGCTGAAGAGGCCTCACTCGCCCAGACGGCCCTGTCGCAGGTCAAACCGGAGTTTAATCCAACCGCGACCGATAATCAGCCGCAAGAGAGTATCTGGATCGGGCTGTCTCAATGGAGCTTGTGGAGCATTTGTGCCGGTGCGGCCGTCTTTGGCAGCATTGCGGGCTATTTGTCGCTGTGGGGGGCCGGCTGGCTCGGCGCATCCCTGACGTACTGGCTCATTCGGCTGCTGTACCGCGTCATTCGCAGCGTTGCGCCAAATTGCGCCGCGGCACAGCGCCTGATCGTACCCGATACGGAAACAAACACGCGATGTGCTTTTCAACGGAATCAGGATCGACTGTTGCCCACCCTGATTAAGTTGTTTATGCTGCTGTTTATGGCACTCAGTGTGCTGGCTGTTGTGGTCTGGTATTTAATCTCTCTGTAAGCCCGCTTGGGCAGACGGCCGTCGTTGCCGGGGTTACTGCACATCGATATAATCGAATTCGACCAGCAGCTTTTTGGCCGCGATGCCCCTGCGGATGTCAAAGATGTCGACTTT
>SKKI01000028.1 GCA_007121565.1 Phycisphaerae bacterium | reverse complement strand
CGCTGGATGAGTTCCGTAAAGCGCCTCGACCGGTCGCCAAGCCGTTTCGAATGCCGGTACAGGGCGTGTACAAATTCACGCATCGGGGTGATAAGCGGCGAATTGTCGCCGGCACGGTCGAAAGCGGCCAGTTGAAGGTCGGCGATGACGTTATATTTTACCCGTCCGGCAAACACAGCCGCGTCAAGAGGCTGGAGGTGTTCAACGCCCCTTCGCCGCAGTCGTTTGAGGCCGGCAGCGCCGCGGCCTTTACGCTCGATACGCAGATTTACGTTACGCGCGGCCAGATTGCCGCCATCGCCGACCAAACCTCGCCGCAGATCAGCACGCGCCTTCAGGTCAGTCTGTTCTGGATGGCCAAGCAGCCGCTTATCAAAGGCAAAGAATATATTCTCAAACTCGGTACAGCTCGCCAGCCGGTCGTCGTTGAAGACATACTGCATGTGATGGACGCCGCCGAGATGCAGCCGCAATCCAGCCCGGACCGCGTCGAATACCATAATGTCGCCGACTGCATTCTTCGTGCCGACCGCGCAATCGCCTTTGACCCGACGGATGTGATGGAAAGCACCAGCCGGTTTGTCATCGTGGACGACTATGAGATTCGCGGCGGCGGCATTGTTCGGCAGGCCTTGCCGGATGACCAGGAAGATATGCGTGAATACGTCCGCACGCGCAACCTCAAATGGGCCGTCAGCACGATCAGCCATGAACAGCGGCAGCAGCGCTATCGCCAGCGGCCAACCTTGCTATTGGTCACAGGACGGCCGGATACCGGCAAAAAAACGCTGGCGCGTGCGGTCGAACAGTGGTTATTTGACGCCGGGCAGACTGTCTTCTTTATGGGAATCGCCAATGTGCTGTACGGCGTGGACGCGGACATCAAAAAGCCCGGCCCGGACGAGTCGCATCGCCCCGAGCACCTGCGGCGGCTGGGCGAAGTGGCCAACCTGCTGCTGGACAGCGGGCAAATTGTTATCGTTACCGCAATTGGTCTGGGCCGTGAGGATTTGCGAATGATCGCCAATCCGATTGATAACGGACTGATCGAAACCATCTGGCTCGGCGGCAACCTGACGGATATCGAACCGTCACTGCACCTGGAGACCCTCGATCCCCTTGATGAGGCCGTCGCTCGCGTCTGTTCGCTGCTGAAGGATAAAGGGATTATCGACAGATGAAACGTCCAGCCGCCGACATTGACGCCGATCTGGCGCGTATCCGAGAGGCGCTGACCGCGGCGCGGCGGGCTGTGGCGGCCTATACGCCGGGGCGCATTGACTCAGTCAAAAAAGCCGGCGGCGACCCTGTGACCGAAGCCGACATCGCGCTGGATGAGGTCCTTAAAGAGATGCTTCTGGGCCCGGATGAAGGCTGGCTGTCGGAAGAGACGGTCGATGACCGGCAACGCCTGGACAAACGCCGCGTTTGGATTGTCGATTCCATCGACGGCACGCGCGAGTTTATCGAAGGCATTCCGGAGTGGTGCATCTCGGTGGGCCTGTCTATTGATGGACAACCGACCGCGGCAGGCATCTGCAACCCCGCAGCCGATCAGCTCTTTTTGGGCGCCGCCGGGGCAGGCGTTACCCTCAACGGACAGCCGGTGACAATCAGCCCAAAGCAGGAACTGGCCGGGGCCCGTATCCTGGCCAGCCGCAGTGAAATACGCAAAGGGCTGTGGCAGCGCTTTGACAATGAGCCGATGGATGTCATTCCCTGCGGCTCGGTTGCTTACAAGTTGGCGTGCGTAGCAGCCGGACTGGCCGATGCCACACTGACACTTGTGCCCAAAAACGAATGGGACGTCGCTGCCGGCGTGTGCCTGGTTCACGCCGCCGGCGGACATACGCAGGATCTGAACGGCTATCGGCGACGATTTAACCAGCCGAATCCTTTGCTTAACAGCTTGGCAGCCGGACCAAAATCGCTCGTGGAGACAATCACACGGCCCTTGTTGCGGCCGCCTCATTGAATGTCCATGTATTTTCGACACTGCTGAGAGGTGTTCGCAAAATAGCAAACATTAAGTTGTCCGCGTATCCTTAATCATGCGTTGCTTTGCGCCGTTACATTAGCGAACAGGCTTGACATTATCAGGCAGAGTGCGTACAGTAGTGGGATTGTGATAGGTTCGCCAGGAACCCAATAGACAGAGGCTCTAAAAGGGCTTATACGATGAAAAAAAGCTTGTTTATAGTGCTGCCGGTCGCCGTTGCGGCATTGGCGTCATGTGCATCGTCTCCCGAACCGACTGCACCGCAGCCGGCCATTACGCCGGACGTGACGGTTGAGCAGTTGGCTCGTATTGTGAATTCACCGCCGGTGGCCGTGCGCGGTTTTGGGATTGTCGCAGGCCTGTTCGGCACCGGCTCGTCGGAGTGCCCGCCGCAATTGCGCCAGGAACTGGAAAAATACATCTGGCAGCAGCTTCCCAAGGCCGGCATGATCAACCCGCGACGCTTCATCGAAAGCACCGATACCGCCGTCGTGGAAGTCTTGGGTGTTATCCCGCCGATGGCCGCAACGGGGCAAACCTTCGATGTCGTCGTGCGTCCCTTGTCCAGTACCCAGACAACCTCCCTGAAAGGGGGACACCTCTACGCCACCAATCTGAAGGAAATGAGCCGAATCACCCAGTTTAATCAGTATGCCAGGACCATTGCCCGAGCGGAGGGTCCGATCTTTTCGCCACCCGGAAGTCCGGCGGACAATCCGGACTATTATGTGCTCGGCGGAGGCGCCGCCCGCAGCAGCACCACGATTACCCTGCTGCTGGATCAGCCGGACTTTGTCGCCGCCGGGGCCATTCGCG
>SKKI01000204.1 GCA_007121565.1 Phycisphaerae bacterium | reverse complement strand
CGGCGAATCGCGACAAATCGTATTCAAACGCCTGGCGCGAGCCATCGGTGAACAGGCCGACCTCCAACCCCCACGCCAGGGCCTTACGGATGGCGTTCTTGGCCGGGAAAATGCGGCTGGATCCTTCTCCGGTCATCATCAGACGGCCGACATCGGCAATCTGAGCGGCCACGGCCCTGGTCTGGTTGCGGTCGAAGGTTTTGACCACGCCGACCGTGTCCATCATCTCCCGCACCAGTGCGTACGATGCGTATTTGGCGTCTTGTACGTTCATTCGAGTGTCCTTTGTAAAATCCATCCTGTCTTTTTGATGGGCTAAAGCCCATCCTACGAACTTTTGTTCAGCTCCCCTCCTTACCAAGGAGGGGTGGCCGCCGCAGGCGGCCGGGGTGGTTGCGTCACCCTGTGTTCATCCGTCGTCGTAATCCGTTTCCCATTTGGCCGCTTCGCGGCCATCGAATTTTACTTGTTCTATACCCCCTCCCCGCTTCTGTGTCAACCGATACATGGGTAACACTTTATGCCGACGACATAGGTTACACTTTTCAGAACGTATGTTCCTGCCCTGCTGGAGTCTTAAAGCGTTAAATCCAAAATACTTATAGTTTTCAAAGAGCATTTTTAATCAACTTTATTGGATAAGAGCCAAAAAAAAGATTGACACGCAACGGCAAATCTGCTATATATGCAGATGCTCCTTCTGCCGCCTGTGGAGATAGCCCTGGGTAGTCACACTGACTACTTTTCCTCCTTCGCTCCACAGGCGGATTTTTTTTGTGAAAACCAGATACGGCATTAATTGACCTTTTTAGGCTTTTTCTGTTATGTTTCCTGCACTGCTGTTTTTTGGAAAAACGGATTATCCCCCGCCAAGGCGACCGACGGCGGCTTAAAACGGAGTGTCCCAATCACCGTCTTCATCCTGGCCGTTCAGCTCATCGTCATAATACTGCGGTGGTGAGTCGCCCTTGCGCTCGAGAATACGGGGGTAATCGCCCTCATCCGGCCGGCCGTCAATCTGTTCAACGGTCACCCAATGCAGCCATTCGTCCCCAAAATCAAACAGATACAGCATCCGGTGTTTGTCGGCCAGATTCAGGTCCTCAATGGTCGTCTGTGCCGCATCCTGAGGCTGCTGACGGCCAAAAAACAACCCTAAGACCATTTCGACATCATCTTCTCTTGCATACGGGTGAGCATATTCGGGGAAATCCAAATATTTGCGAACGCTCTGGCTTTTGCTGGGGGCAGACGGAATGTGAAAGGCGTATAGGTGCTCTTCTTCGCGGTCAAAGGCCTCGAAGATCGCCTCGTGCAAATCGTGCAGGGTCTGGCCGCCGCGCAGGGCTATCCGACGCCAGATCGTCTTCGCTTCGACCAGCGCGACCTTGAACACAAAGACGCCGCCGGTCATCGCCGAGCGGTTTTGAATATCTGCTGACGGGCCGAAATCGTCATCGTCAAATACCATATCTTCGTCATCTGACAGATCGGCGATATCCGACAGATAATCGGCCAGATTGAGAAAATTGTCGGCCTGGGGGGTGCCGGGAGCCTCTTCGGCGCAATCCTCCAGGTGCTCAACCAAATCATCAATGTCGCGCCATGCAAGGTATAATTCGTAATGCTCGCCGCGTTTGACGGCCACACTCACGCAGCGGGCCAGATCCTCATCCATATTCGCGCGGGCGGTCTGCAACAGCTCCCATTGGGGGCCGGACAACTCAATTCTCAGCTTCTCTTCCGGCGGCTCTGCGAAATTCATCGGACTCTCCTGATTGTCGGCATTTGAAAACGGTTCATTTACGGGGCTAAAGAAAACTTTTTTATGTTATCCTCAAAAATTATCTATTTTTTCCGTGGCTGCCGTCTGAGGCAGCGGTTGGCTTCTTCGTCATCCGGAAACTCCAGATTATCGCCATCCCAACGTAATTTTCTCTGCATGCGCTTGGCCACGTTGCCCAGCAGTGCAATTTCCGTCAAAGGCCCGGAAACAGAAAAGTCCGACGTTGCCTTGCGTCCCTCCTTGACCGCCTGGATCCACTCCTGCTGATGACTGCCGGAAACACGCCGCAGCGTCTGTTCGGGTTGTCGGTACTCCCGCATTCGGCTGTAAGGAATCAGTTGCGGCGAACATCCATAAACCCCGCACATCAAAACGCCGTCGTCGCCCTTGAACAAAACACCGCCTTCAGCATGTCCCATTCGCCGGCCGTCTTCCAGTTCATCCGGGCGGGGCGGAATCAAACCTTCGTACCACGTTAGCTTCAACGGCGGCATTTCCTGGCGACTTGGAAAGTCATACCGCACAATCGCCGCGACGGGGTGTGTGTCTTCATTGAAATCGGAAACACTGGCTTGCACGCTTGTCGGATGTCCCAGCTTGAGTGCCCAAAACACCGGATCCAGCGTATGACAGCCGCGATCGCCCATCATCCCGCTGCCAAACTCCCACCACGCACGCCATCGTCCGGGATGGTAGCAGGGATGATAATCGTGATAGGCAGCGGGCCCGATCCACAAATCCCAGTCCAGCGTATCGGGAATCGGCGGCGTTTCAGACGGTTTGCGCGGGTGTGTCGTACTCCAATAGGCCCGGCCCCAAGGATAATAAGACAGACTGCACCAAGCCTGCACTTCGCGCACCGGCCCGATGGCGCCATCCCATATCCATTCACAGATGCGGCGGGACCCCTCGGCCGAACGTCCCTGATTGCCCATTTGCGTTATCACATTGGCCTCATGGGCGGCTGTGGTGAGTCTTCGCGTCTCGTCAATCGTATTGGATAACGGCTTTTCACAATAGACATGCTTGCCGG
>SKKI01000104.1 GCA_007121565.1 Phycisphaerae bacterium | reverse complement strand
CAGTTCAAGAGTGATGACCCCTTGTTTATCAAGTGGACCACGCCGATGGACGCGCAGGGCTATCGCTGGATCGCCCTGGATCGCTCGAGCTCACACGGCCGGCACGACCTGCTGTATATCGACACCGACGGCGACGGCCATCTGGACGACGAAACGCCGCATCAGGGCAGCGCCCGCGACCAATACCGGGTGGCCTTTGACCCGATTCCGGTTTATCTGCTGACAGAGGACGGGCCGGTTACCTATCACCTGGCGTGTGAGTTTTACAGCTACGATCAGCGCAGCACCTACTTGGTCATGTCCACCGGCGGCTATTACGAAGGGACGGTGCAGATTGACGGCCAGGCCGTGCCGTGTGTGCTGATCGATTACAATGGCAACGGAACGTTCGACGATACGGCTGAGGACTTCAACGCCGACCGGATTTTGCTGGGCGAAGGCCGCCACCGGCGGGAGTATTTCGTAGGCCATTATCTAGAGTATGAAGGCACACTGTATCGGCTTGAGATTGCCCGCGACGGGGCATATGTCAGCATGACCGCGGCGCCGGATGTGGCGTATGGCACGGTGAGTGTGCCCGAGAATCTGACTTTGTTTTCGGCCGGCGGCGTCAATGGATTGTTTGAAAAGACACCCGAAAACGGCCAGGTTCGACTGCCGGAAGGGTCCTATCGCGTGCACCGCTGGGAGATTGCCCGCACAGAGAAAGGGCAGCACTGGACGCTGTCGGGCCGCCATTTTCCACGACAGCAAAGCTTCCAGGTGCGATCCGCCTCGCCGATCACAGTGGATGTCGGCGAGCCGGTTTTTTCGCGGCTGTCGGTGACGCAGCGTCACGGGGCCTACCAGATCAACCAGGAGTTGCGCGGCAAACAGGACGAGCGAATCGATCTGCGTCGCGGCAGCAGTCGTCCGGCGGCGCCGCAAGTTCGCATCCGCAGTCAAACCGGCGACTATGATCGCACCTTTACGCTGGAGTATGGGTGAGGCGGCACCTGTTCGCTCTCGTGGCGAGAGCCCCAAACGATTGAACGTCCGTACGCTGTAACGCCGATCATCGACGGACCTTTTGACATACGGCCGCTGCGGCATGTTTTCAAAGCCCCGGATCGTCCCGTGCCGGCTGTGGGGCCGTGGATTGCCCAGGTCGCCGCCGATGAATCGCTGCAGGTTGTCGTTAACGGCACAGGCCTTGCTGACCGCGACGGTGACCGCCTGCTGGAACATTCCACCCAAAAAGAGGATATGTGGCGTGTTCCGAAGGCTGAGGCGGCTGGCGGGCTGGTCTTTGACCTGGGAAAAACGGCTGAGCTGGAGACAATTCAAATCTGGAACTACAACCAACCGGGATATACAGCGCATGGCATTGCGCAGGCGGACGTGTCGGTCTGGACGCAAGAGGACGGCTGGAAGACTATCGTGCGACAAGCCAAGTTAAACGAAGCCGAGGGCACGGATGACTACGACGAGCCGACCTTGCTGAAACTGACCCCGACGCCGGCACAAAAGGTCCGGCTGGACAATCTCAAGCCGTTTGGCGATGAGGGCTTTGTTGGATTGTCTGCAATCCGCTTTTATGCGACGGCTACCTTTGCGGCCTGTAATCCACAGCCCCCGGTCGGCGCGGCGCTTTCCCATGCCGGCCAGATCTCGCTGGCCTGGACACCGGGCAAAGAGGCCGTCGCCCACGATATCTACGCTGCCCCGGAGGGTGAGGCGTTGAGGTTGCTGGGACGCATTGCCCAGTCACAGGTTGAGCTGGCCGGGCTCCTTGGCGGCAGGCCGTATCGCTGGCGCGTCGATCAGGTCCGCAGGGACGGCTCGATCACCGTCGGACCGGAATGGTCGTTTGCCCTCGAGCCGGGACGTTGTGTGGCGCATTGGACCTTTGACGAAGGCACCGGAAATGTGGCCCATGACACAAGTGTGAGCGGCCCGACGCTTGATGCAGTGGCGATGCTGGGACAACAAGAGCATCCCGATCCGAATGTACTATGGAGTGCCGACGGAAAATTTGGCGGCTGTATCGATCTGACCGGCGGCGGCAGGGGTGACGGTCCATGGTTTGACACCGGCAAATACGCTGCCCAAATCGGCCTGGAAGGCTCACGGCCAAGAAGCCTTAGTGTCTGGGTCTATCCCAGAGCGATGAATGACGGGGCTGTCTGGGATGTTGGACGGCGGGTCGCGTACGAAAACTGGTCGCTTCGCACCCTGAACACGGATCACCAATGGCGCGTGCAGTACTGGGACGCCGGCGATATTGACTTCAATACAATGAATGACCACGCCATACCCTCCAAAGATGTCTGGGTACACCTGGCACTGACGCATGACGGCAGACGAACCCGGGCGTACGTCAATGGCAGGCTGATCGTGGATGAAGACCGCTCCCGGCTCAATACCGGCGACCAGTTCAGCTTCCGTATTGGGCATTACGGCCCCGATGGACAAAAGTTTAACGGACTGATCGATGACATGCGGATTTATAATTATGCCCTCAGCGACGAGCAGGTCGCAGCGTTGGCCCAGGGACATGAGCCGAGCGAGTTCGTCCCGACCGAAATGCCGGCACTGGCGCTGGTCGGTGCGGAACTGCTTGATGTGGATGCCGATCTTGAGGGGGTTGCTGTCGCCCCGGCCCGCGACGCGCAGGCTGACGAGGTCGCCCCAGCCCGGCGCAATCTGCTGCCGGTGTTGATTATCGTCGCGGCTATTGCCGCCGCGGCAATTCTGCTGCGAAAAAAATCCGCTTAGAACGTGCAGGTGTAGGATGGGCTTTAGCCCATCACGAATCCAATCAGGAGATTAGAATGCGT
>SKKI01000144.1 GCA_007121565.1 Phycisphaerae bacterium | reverse complement strand
GGGACGCACGACATCACCGATATTCCGAAAATCATCGCCGACCTGCTGGGCTTTGACAACTTCCCGGCGCCGCTGGAAACCGCCGCCGGCGACACGGCCGCCCAGCCCGCTGGCGCAGCGGCAAGCGGCTACTAATCGCAGGGAAAAAGCATCATTACAGACAACGCCAACATCGTACTGATCGGGATGCCAGGCGTCGGCAAGAGCACCGTCGGCGTCCTGCTGGCCAAGCGGCTGGGGCGCTATTTTCTGGATACCGATGTGCTGATCCAGGTCGCCTGCGAAAAATCCCTGCGCGCATTGATCGAGCAGCGGGGAATGGCCGGCTTTTGCCGCATTGAGCAGGAGTACATCGCCTGCCTGGATATCAAACACGCCGTCATCGCCACCGGCGGCAGCGCCGTCTATTACGACTCATCTATGAACGCCCTCAAAGCCAACGGCGTGATCGTCTATCTGCACCTGCCGCTGGCCGATCTTCAAAGCCGCCTGGGCGATCTGAACGCCCGCGGCGTCGTCCTCGAGCCCGGCCAAGACCTGGAAAGCCTCTACGTCAAACGCATCCCACTGTACCAGCGCTGGGCCGACATCACCGTCCCCCTGGCCGGCCTGAACCACGACCAGGCCGTCGATGCCGTCATCGCGGCACTGAACAACATCGACCCGACCGGGATCTAAAATTCACTGCTCGATCAGCGGGATGGGGGTATTGCTGTCGAAGGTCTGGGCAACCCCGGAAGTGTCAATAGTGCCAGTATTTTTTCTACAATAAGTGTATAATAGAGCCTGTATGTTGAGTGTCAACAGTTTTATAAAGGCAATCGCTTGGTTTGACTGTTTTGCGCGATCATTCTTGACAGAAGCGGAGAGAAAAACTACAATACAGCCCTTAATTACACCAGTAAGGGACGATATATGTCTGATACAGAAAAGAAAACAAAAGGGTATCGCGATACGCTGAATCTGCCGCAGAGCAGTTTTGCGATGAAGGCCAATCTGACCCAGCGCGAGCCGCAGCAGCGCAAGGCGTGGGACAAGCAGCGCATCTACGAGACGATTCAGGCTGCCCGCGAAGGACGGCCCTACTATATTCTGCATGACGGGCCGCCGTATGCCAACGGCGATATCCATATGGGCCACGTCATCAACAAGGTGCTCAAGGATTTTGTCGTCAAGTCCAAAACGATGAACGGCTATTGCGCCCCGTATGTGCCGGGCTGGGACTGTCACGGCCTGCCGATCGAGGCCAAGGTGGTCAGCGAACTGGGCGAGGCGGCCAAGACGATGAGCAAGCCCGACATCCGCAAGGCCTGCCAGAAGTACGCCTCTAAATACGTCAAGCTGCAAAGCAAGCAGTTCAAGTCGCTGGGCATTTTCGGCGATTTTGACAATCCGTACCTGACGCTCAAGCCGCAGTACGAACAGGGCATTCTCGAAATCTTCGGCGAGCTGGTGGGCAATGGTCTGGTCTACAAGCAGCTCAAGCCCATCCACTGGTCGATTGGCTGCGAGACGGCTCTGGCCGATGCGGAACTGGAATATAAAGACATCGCCTCAGCCAGTATCTACGTCAATTTTCCGCTGGACGAGGCGTCGGCAAAGGACGTCCGGGCCGCGGGCCTGGCGCCGGATGACGGGGACGTGTGCTTTATGATCTGGACGACCACGCCCTGGACGCTGGCGGCCAACCTGGCCGTCGCGCTGCATCCGGCGCTGGAATATGTCGGCCTGACGTTTGACAAAGACGGCCGAAACGTTACTTCCATCATCGCCAAAGACCGGCTTGAGGCGGTCGTTGCGGCCGCCGGGCTGGACGACGGGCAGTACACCGTCAGCGCCGCTCAGCGCGGCGACCGGCTTGAGGGCCTGCGGTACACCCATCCGTTTGTAACGGCCAATCCGACCGACAAAGACGCCTGGTTTGCCGTCGGAGCCGAGTTCGTGACCACCGAGGACGGCACGGGCATTGTGCACATCGCCCCCGGCCACGGCGTGGAGGACTATCAGGCGGGAATGCGGGCCGATCTGGCGATTTACTCGCCGGTCAAGGACGACGGAACCTATGACGACTCTGTTCCCGCGTTTCTGCGCGGCAAAAACGTCCTGGAAGTCGGCCCGGAGGTCAACACCCACCTTCAGGAGTTGGGGCTGCTGGTTCACGAAGACAAAATCCTGCACAGCTATCCGCATTGCTGGCGCAGCAAGACGCCGGTGATCTTCCGGGCGACCGAGCAGTGGTTTATCAGCGTGGATCGTCCCGTCGAGCAGTTCGGCAAATCGCTGCGCAACCTGGCGCTGGAGCAGATCAAACAGGTGCGGTGGATCCCCGGCTGGGGCGAAAAGCGGATTCAGGGGATGCTCGAATCGCGGCCCGACTGGTGCATCAGCCGACAGCGCTCCTGGGGACTGCCGATCCCGGTGTTTGTCAACAGCAAAGGCGATGCGCTGCTGACGCAGGAATCGGTGCTGGCCGCGGCGCGACACATCGGGCAAAAAGGGTCCAACAGTTGGTTCACCGATTCGCCCCGCGACATCCTCGGCGACGATTTCGTATTGCCCGAGGGCTTTGACTGGGACGATCTGAAAAAGGAAGAAAATATTTTCGACGTGTGGTTTGAATCCGGCTGCAGTTGGCACAGCGTCATCGAGACAGCCGACCAGCCGATACCGGTTGATTTGTACCTGGAAGGCTCCGATCAGCACCGCGGCTGGTTCCAGTTGTCGCTGCTGCCGGCGCTGGGCGCGCGCGGCCGGGCGCCGTTCAAGTCCGTCCTGACCCACGGCTTTACCGTTGATGAGAAGGGAATGAAGCAATCCAAGTCCGCCGGCAACTATG
>SKKI01000194.1 GCA_007121565.1 Phycisphaerae bacterium | reverse complement strand
GGCATCGCCGCAACTGAGCGTGGCGCTGGTCAGCACCACCGACTCGTGCGCCTCAAACAGGCTCTCGCGCAGATACGGCGCGACATCCAGCGGCGCCGCCCGCAGGGTTACCCGCTTGCGTTTGCCGCTGTCGGCCTCGACCCAATACACGCAATCCTGGCGACTCTGCCGGAGAAAGTCGTTCACATCCGTTTCCAGACCCGCCAGTTGATCGACGCTGCGGCCTAATTCGAACGCATCCTCCTCATCCTTAAGCGCCCGGGCCAGCTTGACCAGCTCCAGCCGCAGGCCCTTGAGCGCAGCGGACAGATTGTCATCAACAAACCCCGCCTGGCAGCGTCCGCCGGTCTCATCGCCGGCATGGGCCAGCCAGGCCTGCACCTGGGCGAAGAAAAGCTGCTGGGCCGTGCGGCATTGCCGTACCTGCTGACGGGCATCCTGCGCATCGGTTAAATGCGCCAGCACGCCGCGACGCCGCCGCGCGTGATAAAGCCGATCCAGCAGCGCGGCGATGGTGTACTGGCTGATGTGAATGCCGAAATGCTCCTCGGCGACATGCTCGAGCGTATGGGCCTCGTCGAGTATGACCGATGTGTACTCGGGCAGCACCCCGACGCCCTGAGCCTTGAGGACAAGATCGCTGCACAGCAGGGCGTGGTTGGCTACGACGATATCGGCCGCCTCAAGCTGCCGCCGCGCCCGCCAGTAAAAACACTGCGCAAACTGTGCGCATTTGCGTCCTTTGCAGTTGCCGTGTTCGCTTTGCACCGCCTGCCAGATTTGCGGCGGCGGCAGTTCGGGTGCATCGCTCAGCGTCCCGTCCTCGGTTTGCGCAGCCCAATCGGCAAGCGCAATCAGGGCGATGCCGCCGTCATCAAACAGGCTCTGCCGGCGGTGTCGGGCATACTCCATCCGTCGTTTGCACAGATAGTGCCCCCGCCCCTTGGCCAGCCGAACGACAACGCCGGCGTCAATCAGCGTCTCGAGGAAGGGAATGTCTTTGTAGATCAACTGCTGCTGGAGATTGATGGTGTAGGTGCTGATGACCACGCGTCCGGCTTTGCGCAGCGCGGCATCCATAGCGGCGGACAGATAGGCAAAGCTCTTGCCTACACCCGTGCCGGCCTCCACGGCCAGATGATAACGCTGTCGAAAGGCCTGCTGAACCCGCCGGGCCATCGCAAGCTGCTCATCGCGCGACTCAAAGCCCGGCCATTGCTGCGCCGCCAGACCGTCCGGGCCCAAGAGCCGATCGGCATCCAGCCCGTCCTGTTGTTCGGCAAATGAAATCACCCTCAGTCCTTTGGACGCTGAATACTCTGTCTGTTTATCTTAGTCCGGTACAATGACATTGTGCAGAATCTGCACAGTCCTGTCATCGGGCAATTGTTCCGCGGCGGTTTGAATCGCCTGCGCCGCGCGGTCGGGCTTACCGTCGTGATGCAGGACAAAGGCCATCAAAAACGCCAGGTCGCCCGAGCCGCTTCGCTGCTGCCAGGT
Organism: Phycisphaerae bacterium; assembly: GCA_007121565.1. GTDB lineage: Bacteria > Planctomycetota > Phycisphaerae > Sedimentisphaerales > Anaerohalosphaeraceae > T3Sed10-213. The sequence goes on along the minus strand of SKKI01000194.1, from coordinate 1,346 downwards.
GCGCATTTCAATAAGACGATTTTCAAACACATCGCGATCGTCGATCAAGCGCGCCATATCCACCGGTTCGGAGGCAACTTTTTCATTGAGCCTGATCGCCTGACGCAGATTGAAGGCACTGCTCATGTACTCCCCGGCCGCGAACAGGGCAAACGCCCGTCCGGCAAAGGGGCGGGCATCATTGGGCGCCCATGCGATGGCCAGCTCGAAGGAGTCGGCGGCTTTATAAAATTTGCCTTCGTTAAGAAAGCCCTCACCGGCAGACAGGTACCTGTTGACACGCGCCGCGGCCAGTTGTTCATAGGATCCGTACCGGCTGAGCAAAGCCCGCGCCTCAGAGCGGGCCTCTTCGGACAGCGCGGAGTCATCCAGCCTATCCAACACATCGCGCCCGCGGCGGGCCTGCGGGTCCAGCGGATCGGCCGCCGGCCGTCGCGGATCGGCGGGACGCTGCTGATCGGGATCGTCCTCAAGCTGTCGGCGCACCATCTCATCAATACGCTCGGCCTGTTCTTGGCGCAGTTGACGCTCAAACGCTTCGGCATCGTACGGGTCGTCTTCATCAAAAAACTCTTCCGGAATGAGCACATCAGGCTCATCCTCATCCGTCGGCGGCTCAACCGGCTCAACCGGCGGTATCTCGGCAGGCTCGTCAGGCTGCGGCTCTATTTCCTCGGTCAGCAGGTAATCTCTAAAGAATACAGAATCGATCCTGTCCTCAACATCGGTCGGGTCCTCAATATCCTCCGGCCGCAGTGTCGGCTCCGTGTCGTCGTGAAGCTGCATCTGCCGCTGCAAAACGCGCTCCAGCTCGATGGCGCTGAGCGACAGCGGGCGAGTCCTGTACGGTGTGTCTACCGTCTGAGCCAGCATCGGCGGGATGTAGGGGTCGGCCATTCCATGTTCGGGAATAAGCGGTGAAAAAAGTTCCGCCCCGTCGACTCGGACCGTGGTGGCCGCGACCCGCCGCGGATCAAAATAGGGGCGGTATTGTCCCGGGGCCCGATCGGCGGCGATGGGGTCGTGAGCGCGCCGCAGAAAATTGTCCAGCGGGCTGCTTACGGCCGCATCGTGAAGGTGAGGTGAGCCGTAAGGCACCGGCCCGCGAAAATGCGCCAAGCCGCCGACTTGGCCGGAGACAACAGGGTCTCGACCGATGTCGTGCGGGCGGCTGGGTATCAGTCCGCTGCGCTGCGTACTGGGTACCGCAGTCGGCGAGCCGACCGGCGAGCGGACATTGGGATTTTCCACCGCCCACAGCGGCGCGGTCAAGACCGCAACAATAATGTAAACGATAGCGTTTGGTTTCATGGTCGGTCTGCCTGTATTTAATGGGTTTTGGTTTC
>SKKI01000158.1 GCA_007121565.1 Phycisphaerae bacterium | reverse complement strand
TTTTATCGGTCCGGCGGGCGAGGCAACGTTTTTATTGAATTACGGCCAAAAGGGCATCCCGAAGGGTGGCGTGCTGGAAGGCAAAGCCAGTCTTTTGCAGTTTTTCGGGGACCGCTCGTGTACTGGCCAGCAGCGTTTCGCGGGCGAAATCGCCCAACGCAAGCTGTAATGCAAAGGCCGGGGCCGGCAGCAGGGTCGGGCGGTTGAGGACTTGGCCGAGTGTGCGGATGAAGGTGTGGTTTTGAACCGGTTCCGGACAGACGGCGTTGACCGGGCCGTCAAGCGAGTCGGTGTGCAGGACAAAATCGATGATGCGCAGCACCTCCATTCGCGAAATCCAACTGACCCATTGACGCCCATTGCCGAGTTTGCCGCCCAGTGCCATTTTGAAAGCGGACAGCATTTTGGCCAGTGCGCCGCCCTGTTTGTCCAGCACCATCCCAAAACGAAGGTGCGTCGTGCGGATGCCGGCCTGCCGGGCCGGGGCGGCGGCCGCTTCCCAGTCGCGGCACACGTCCGCCAGAAAGCCTTTCCCGGGCGGGGCCGCTTCGGTCAGGACGTCATCGCCGCGGTCGCCGTAGAATCCGACAGCCGAGGCGCACACCAGTACCTTCGGTTTGTGTGCTGCGGCGGATATTTGTTCGGCCAGCAGTTTGGTTCCGTCGATACGGCTGCGGTAAATCCGCTGTTTTTTGCGTTTTGTCCAGCGACCAAAGATATTCTCGCCGGCCAGGTGCACTATGGCGTCCAGGTCGCCGGGCAGGGGGTCGATGCGTCCTGCCGACGGGTCCCACACGAGGGTGTCCGTGGCCGGGCGGCGCGACAGGCCGATGACGGTATGGCCCAGCGATCGAAAATGGTCGGCTGCTGCCGAGCCGATAAAGCCGGAGGCGCCGGTTAGCAGGATTTTCTTTTTGTTGGCCATTGTGCGGCACTATCAGGCGAAAAAATCGAGCCTTTTGCGTTATTACGCTTCTTTGTCGCCGACCAGCGGGCGAATTTCGGTGACCTTGAAATACACCAGGGTTGCGCGATTCTCATCGCCGCCGTGATGGCTTCGCCTAATCAAATTGACCTTGTCGGGGTCGGTTTCCTGACCGCTTTTTTCCAGATACAGGCGGACGCCTTTGTAGCCTGTCGTTTTTTCGATGAACAGGTACGCGGCCTTGGGGTTTTCCGCGACGTTGGACAGGCTCCGCCGGGGCCGCATGATAAACCCGATCGTCGATTCATCGATCACATGGGGCGTGGCGTATAGGGCCGCGTCCACATCTCCGTTGGCATTGCTGGTGGCCAGAATGCCCTGGCCGTCTGTCTTTGCGAAATAGTCATTCAAGTTCATTGTCTCTCTCCTGTTATGCGTTTACGTTCCATTTCGTCGGTTATCTTGAAGGCAATTGTAACTTTTTATGTCGAACAAATCGAGTACTAAATAGTACTAATTAGAAAGTAATTGGTTCATTGATTTATGGAGAAATGAAAATGGCTTTTACACTTGAAATTGGACATAAGGCGCCGGATTTTGAGCTTCCGGCCACGGACGGCAGGACATACTCGCTGGGGGATTTTTCAGACGCGGATGTCTTGGTGATCTTTTTTACCTGCAATCACTGTCCGTATGTCATTGGTTCCGATGAGGTGACACGCCAAACGGCAGAGCGTTTCGCCGGGCAAGGTGTCCGCTTTGTCGGGATCAATGCCAACAGTGCCAATACCTACGCCGAGGACTCGTTTGACCATATGGTCGAGCGGATGGCGGACAAGCAGTTTCCGTGGGTCTATCTGCATGATCGCAGCCAGGAGGTGGCGCGGGCCTACGGGGCGCTGCGAACGCCGCACTTTTTCGTGTTTGACAGACACCGCCGGCTGATCTATACCGGCAGGGGGGTTGATAACCCGCGTGACACGAGCAAGATGACCGTCAATGATCTGGAGCGGGCGCTGGCAGAGCATCTGGCCGGCAAGCCCGTCTCGACGCCGGTGACCAACCCCATCGGCTGTAATGTCAAATGGGAAGGCAAAGACGCCCACTGGATGCCCGCCGAGGCGTGCGATCTGGTGTGAGCGATTTTGAATGTGAAATGTGAAATGTTAAATGTGAAATGCCGGGCGGCTGGTTCCAACGGTTGCCTGGCATTTTAAAAATATCCTTGAATAAAGAAAATCCGGATGTATACCTGCGGACAAAGGAATTGAGCAAGTGGATCAAGAAATTATTAAAATAGCGCAGCGTTACGCCGAAAAGGTGAAGGCTGCTATGCCGGTCAAGATGATTGTGCTTTACGGCTCCCAAGTCGGCGGCACCGCGCATAAAGAAAGCGATATCGATATTGCGGTGATTGTGGATGATTTTCAGGGCGACTATCTGGCGGCCAGTGCGGAATTGTTCAATCTGGTTCGCGGAATCAATACGCGGATTGAGCCGGTGCTGCTGAGCCAAAAACATGACAAGAGCGGTTTTGCCGCCAGCGTTATACGTCACGGGAAAATTATCTATAAAGACGGAAAACGGAAGACTGCATAAGCACTTTTTGTATTGCCGCAGCTAACGGGACACGACTGAAAAGTTTTCGTTAATCGGGGGCTGAAAGCATTCCGAGGACGATTTTGGCGACGTTGTGGCGGGCTTTTGATGTTGTCAGGGGCTTGACCAAGGCGGTCAGGTCGCTGCTGATGCCGGCAAGTCGGGCGGGGTCTGCCAGGAGGTTGCTGCATGTTTGGGCGATGGGTTCGACGGGGCCGAAATAGGGCATATATTCGGGGACAAGCTCTTTTTGGGCGAGAATGTTGACCAGTGAGAGATAGCGCGTGCGCACCAGCCATCGGCCGATCAGGTGCCAGAGCCATTTGT
>SKKI01000220.1 GCA_007121565.1 Phycisphaerae bacterium | reverse complement strand
GTGTGTCTGGCCGAGAAGATGCTGCCGATCAACGCTGCCAATGACGCTGTTCCGGTTACGGTCTTTTAGCCGGGTGTTGTCTGTCCGTGTGAGTCGTGTATAATGCAGATGTTCTGGAAGATGAAGATGAATAGTGTGATAGCGGGAGTTGTCAATGACGGATTATTCCGAGTGCAGTTTGACGCGGTTTCCGGCGCCGGTGCTGAGCCGGCCGGCTGAGCCGGTGGGCGAGATTGACGATTCGATTCGTCAATTGGCCGAGCGGATGATTGACCTGATGGTCCAGACGCAGGGGGTGGGCTTTGCCGCGCCGCAGGCAGGGGTGAACCTGCGGATGTTTGTGGTCTCGCTGGACAGCACACGCGACAATGCCAGGGTCTATATCAACCCCGAGCTGGATTTGTCCGGCCCGACGGTGGGCCACGAGGAGGGCTGTCTGTCACTGCCGGGCATTTACAGCCAGATTCAGCGGTATGGCCGGTGTACGGTCACCGCGACCGATCTGGAGGGCAATCGCTTTACCGAAGAGGCCGAGGGCCTGCTGGCCCGGGCGATTCAGCACGAATACGACCATCTGCAGGGGGTTCTGATTAAAGACCGGATGAGCCGGCCGGCCAAGGTGCGTGCCCGCCGCCGGCTGCGGCAATTGCTGGATGACTACAACGAAACGGACGCCGCGTCCTGAAGGTCGATGCTATGAAAATTGTTTATTTGGGTTCCGCGGCCTTCGGCATTCCCGCTTTGGAGGCCATTTATGCCGGTCGTCATACACTGGCGGGCGTTTTTACGCAGCCGGCACGGCCGGCCGGTCGGCGGCGCGATCCCAAGCCGACCGATGTGGCCCGCTGGTGCGCCCGGCGCGGCATCCCGTGCATAGAGGCCGACGATATCAACGCCGAGCCAATGCGGCAGCGCGTAGCCGCGTGCGGTGGCGATTTATTGGTCGTGATCGCCTTCGGCCAGAAAATCAGCCCGGAGGTGATCGACCTTCACCGGTTTGGGGCGATTAACGTGCACGCCTCGCTGCTGCCGAAGTATCGCGGCGCCGCTCCGATCCAGTGGGCGCTGATGCACGGCGAAACCCAAACGGGCATCAGCATCATTACCCTGGCCCAGCGGATGGACGCGGGCAAAATCCTGGCCCAGCGCAGCATCCCGATCGCGCCGGACGATACCTTCCAGACGCTGCACGATAAACTGGCGCAGGTCTCGGCGCCGCTGTTGACCGAGACGCTCGAGGCCATCGAGACGGGACAGGCCGTCTATACCGAACAGGATGAGTCACAGGTCAGCAAGGCGCCGCGACTGAAAAAGCAGCACGGCTTTATCGACTGGAACCACTCGGCCGAGAAGATCGCCAATCAGATTCGCGCCTTATACCCCTGGCCCGGCGCTCAGAGCGTGTATGTCTCGTCCCAAACAGGCCGGTCGTGGCGTGTCATCCTGTGCAAGGCCGACATCGTGCCCTGCCAAAACACACCCGGCGATGTGCCCGGGCGGATTGACGAAGATCTGAACGTCATCTGCGGCGCCGGCCGTTTGCGGATCGCCGGTATCAAGCCGGCCGGATCGGGACAAATGAGCTTTGAGGCCTTTGCCCGCGGACGCAACAGCCGGCCGGGAGACTTATTTTTGCCGATCGAGCGGGTGCTTCAGGGTATCGGCACATGAAACGGCCTGCCTTTGGTTCGGCTCGCGGCGCGGCGCTGGAGGTGCTGCAAGGCTATGACCTCCGGCGGGGCGATGCGGCCGAGCTGCTGCATGCGGCGCTGCGGGGCACCGACCGCACCGGACAGGCAACCGATCTGGTTTACGGCGTCATCCGCAACAGGACATTGCTCGACAGGCTCCTGGGCCGCATCGCCGCGATCGCGCCGCGCAACGTCAAGCCGGCCGTCTGGAATGTGCTTCGTCTGGGCGTTTATGAGCTGATCTATGCGCCGAAAACCGCGCCCTATGCCATTCTCAACGAAGCGGTCACCCTGGCCCGCGCCGTCGGCTCGCAGAAAGACGCCGGCTTTGTCAACGCCGTACTGCGGAACCTTACGCGTCAGATCGCCATACGAGATGCACACGATCTATCCGAATACGATATGAAACGGGTCATAAGGCGTCCCGACGGCAGCGGCTGTGTCCTGGCCTGTGCGGTATTGCCCGATCCCGCTGACAGTCTGGATGCGTATCTGCATTGCCTCTGGTCGCTTCCGCGCTGGCTGGTTCAGGAGTGGATCGCCGTTTATGGCACTGATATCGCCGCTAATGTGTGCCGGGCGTCCAATCGTCATCCGTCTGTATATGCCTGGCCCGACACGCGGCGCATTGACGCGGCCGGCCTTGCCCAGCGACTGGCCGCCGAGGGGGTGACCTGTCGCCATCGGGCTGAACGCGGGGCGGTGCAATGCCGCAGTTTGGGGGATGTGCAGAGTCTTAAGGCGTTTGGCGAAGGGCTTTTTTTTGTGCAGGACCCCGCGGCCCAGGCCCTTGCTGCGTTTCTCGACCCCAAGCCCGGCGATACCCTTGTCGATCTCTGTGCTGCGCCCGGCGGCAAGACGATTGCGCTGGCATTGAAAATGAACGATACAGGTTGTATTCTGGCCTCGGATGCCAGCGCCGCACGCCTGAAACGTCTTGACGAAAATATCTCCCGCCTTGGCCTCACCAGCGTTGACAGTGTAGCCGAGACCGATTTAGCCGCGGCGGTGAGGGGGCGCGGGCGTGTGGATGCGATTATTCTTGACGTGCCGTGTTCGAATACCGGTGTTCTGGCCCGTCGCGTTGAGGCGCGCTATCGTCTGGAGCGGGGCGTCGCTCAAACGCTGTTGACGCGCCAGCAGCACCTGCTGAGCCTTGCGGAAAATC
>SKKI01000319.1 GCA_007121565.1 Phycisphaerae bacterium | reverse complement strand
GTCAATTTGCGAGAGGCCGTCAATATCCTGCGGATGTTCGAGTTTCAGCAGAAAGCTCAGGCCGCTCGCACAGCCAAACACGACACTGCGCCGGACGAAGAGATTGAACCCCCGACGACAAAAAAACCGGACGAATCGGCGCCTCAGCCCTCTGCGATCAAGCAAGACGTGACACCGCCGCCGGCTCAGACCGCCGAGCCAAAACCGAAAATCGAGCAGGAAACGCAAAAAGCACCGCCCCCGCTGTCGAGACCGGAAACCAAAGCCGCCCCGGCGACATCGCCTGCTCCGCAGACAGCCAATGAGCCTGTGGACAAATCCAGGCCGTCCTGTTCGACTGCGGCGCCGCAGCCGCAGCACACACCGCCGCCGACGGACAACACCCATCAGCTTCTCGAAGAGATTCTGCATCGTGTCAAGGTGAAAAATCGGTACGATCAATACGGCGAGTTTTCCGTGTTTATGCTGCTGGCCTGGCTGGTGCAGGTGCTGGCGGCCTTCAGTTTGGTGGTCAGTATGTGGTTCTGGCTGGACGCCGAGCGCGGCGCCGAGGCGGTGCAGACCATGATCGGCTATGCCGTCGCGCTGCAGTTGGGGGTCATTGCCCTGCTGTTGATGCACGACAAACATAAATAACCGGCCCGCTTGACTGTCGTGGCGACCAGTCTGGGCGTTGCCCTGGGGCTGTGGCCGTATTTTACCCTCAGCGGGACGGCGGCTTTTGACCGCTGCTGGTCCTGGCCGTGTTGATAGCGCTGCTGGTCGTCGCCCGCCACGCCGAAAACATCAAACGCCTGCTGGAAGAGTCGGAGCACAAGATCATGAAAAAAAACGCCGTCAACCCGGATTGAAAAACCTCTTGACCCGGTGGAGAGGTTACCGCTTTTTTGCAACCTTGCCGGGATGTGGGTCGGCACTTGCGCAGGGCTTCATTTTCGAGATCACACCCAGCAGAATCGCACCGGTCAGGATCAAATAAATCGACAGATTTTGCGAAATAGTGCCGCCCTGATAGAGCATCCACCAGGCATACTCAAAGGGATTGTCGTCGCGCATCGCTTCCAGGCCGAACCGCGTAACGCCGTAAGCGATCATCACCAGCCCCAGCACCATCCCCGGCCTTTTGAGGCCGATGATCCGCCACAGCCCGTAAAACGCCCCGGCCAGGATAAACGCGTTTAAACTGGCGTAAATCTGCGTCGGATGTACCGGCAGTGCGCGATACGGCCCCTCTGTGACCGCGGTTTTCTGCTCCGGCGTCAGCATTGCTTTGGGCTTGAGTCCGGCGTAATGTTTATTCTCCGGCGAGGCCTCAATCCAATTGCCTTCCTGATCCAGCCAGCCAAAGTACGCGCTCGGCAAGTCCAGGCGAGGCTCGTGGCGCGAGCGCTGCTCATCGGGGTAAATCTGGCTGTAATAGGGCAGACTCGCATACGGGAACTGCACCGCCAACGGGACATCGGCAGGCTTGCCGTAGCAGCAGCCGTTCATAAAACAGCCGATCCGCCCGAACCCCAGTCCCACCATCAGCCCCACGGCCAGAATGTCAAAATACAGCCGCCCGGGAAGCTTCTTGACGCGAAAATAAATCAGCAGAAAAACGATGGCCGCGACCACGCCGCCGAGAAACTCAAAGCCCGATCCGGAAAAAATCAACCGTCCAAGCGGCTGCGAAGGGTCATAATGATGCGCCACATAAAACACTTTGGCGCCGACAATCCCGGCAAACAGCGAATACAGCGCCGCGTTGATGATCCATTCGGGATGTTGCCCGGCATGCCGGCTCATCCGCCGCATCAGCAGCGTTGCCGCCAAAAACCCGAGCACCATCATCGTTCCGTAGCTCTTAACGGACACATCCAAAAAAGGGATATCAAAAAGTTCCGGGCGCATCGATTACTGCTCAATGAAATGAAAGTTGTTGTCCTCATCACAGGCGATGATACGGGGTTTATGAGCGTCAAGCTCATCCGGCGTGTAGTATGCAAAATTCATAATAATCGCAATATCGCCGGGGCTGAACAGGCGCGCCGCGGCCCCGAGAATGACGATGTCTTTGCTGCCGGCCTCAGCGGGCACAACATACGTTTCGACCCGCTCGCCGTTGGTCACGTTGGCCACCAGCACCTCTTCGTACGTCCGGATACCGGCCGCCTCGAGCAGCTCAACATCGATGCCAATGCTGCCGGGATAGTCAATTTTCGTCTGCGTGACTCGGCAGCGGTGAATCTTGCCTTTTAATGCTTTAACGAACATATCGGTTGGGTCTCGCAATCTATCAGAAATAGTCGAAAACTTAATTATACACTATCTTGCGGATTACTCAAGTCCAGAAGGCAATTATCAATCAGTCGAGTCGAACCGAAAAAAGCCGCCACGGCGATCAGGGTCCCGGGGGCCAATGTCTCGACGGGTTCAAGCGTTTTTGCATCGACAACGCTGACATACTCGACCTGTCCGCCTTCCTGTTCAATCATACTCCGCAGGGCCGCGATAAGTTCACTCGCCTGCCGGCAGCCCTGGGCGACCATCTGGCGGCTGTGCTCCAGCGCCCGATATAGGCACACCGCTCGGCGGCGCTGCTCGGGCGTCAGATAGCGATTCCGGCTGCTCATCGCCAGCCCGTCCGGCTCGCGGACAATCGGGCAGAGAGCAATGTCCAGCGGAACATTCAGATCCTTGACCATCCGCTGGATGACGATTGCCTGTTGGGCGTCTTTTTGGCCGAAATAGGCCACATCCGGCCCAACGATATTGAACAGCTTGGCGCAGACGGTCGTAACGCCGCGAAAATGCCCGGGGCGCGCGGCCCCGCATAACCGCTCGGTCAGGGTTTGCACCTCAACCCATGTCTGCTGCGGATCGGG
>SKKI01000151.1 GCA_007121565.1 Phycisphaerae bacterium | reverse complement strand
AGACCGCGCTGGCCGTGGTGCGGGGCGTATGGCAGGACTTTGCGCGCGATCGCCTGGTGTGGTATCGGCAGGCCGAGATTCAGTCCAGCCGCCAGATGCAGGCCCAGTTGATTGCCGAATACCACAAACAGCTACAGGTGCTGCTGTTTATTTTCGGATTGGTCAGCCTGGGGATTATTTTGCTGGTACTGTGTATTTTTTATCTGATTGTGATGACACGGCGAAAGGATATCGCGATTTTGAAAAGCTGCGGGCTGGGCAGCGGCTCGGTGGCGCTGACGTTCGTCGTGTTCGGCGTGTGTGCCGGCGCCCTGGGCGCGGCTTTGGGGGTCGGACTGGGCTGTGTGATTACGCACCATATCAACGCGATCGAGCAGAGTATCAGCGATGTGTTCGGCCTGAAGGTCTGGCAGGCCAGTACCTATATGTTCGCCCGGATTCCCAACACCGTCAACTGGTCGTCGGTGTGGTGGATATCGGCTGCCGGCGTGCTGGCCGCGGGGCTGGGCGCCTTGATCCCGGCGGTCAGCGCCGCCCGCGTCAAACCGGTCGAGATATTGCGTTACGAATAAGAAGAATTTTCAATTCTTAATTTTAAATTTTGAATTTGTTTAGAATTTAGTGCTTAGGATTTAGAATTTGTATAAGTGGATATTGGCATGGCGGTATTTTCGCAAGCGGCCGATCACGATTCTGGCGGTCACGGCGGTGGCGTTGTGCGTGTTTATCGTGGTCGTGGTGATGACCGTGATGAACGGGCTGGTGCGGGAGTTTCGCGAAAAAAATCATCGCTACGTCGGCGACTGCGTCATCAGCAGCGAATCGCTGGTGGGCTTTGGCTATTATGAGCCGTTTATCGAGGCGCTTGAGCAGATGCCGTTTGTCCAGGCCGTTTCGCCGGTGGTTCGCCAGGTCGGCCTGATGTCGCAGGCCGGCCAGACGTGGAATATGGGCGTTGAGATTGTCGGCATCGACCCGGCCCGCCACGCCGAGGCGACCGGCTTCGGACAGAGCCTGTACTATCGCCGTGACACCCCCGAAAAGGCGTTTGTGCCGTCGTATGATCCGTCGCTGGACGGTTGTGTTATCGGTATCGACCAGGTCGTGCGGCGCGACGGGCAGGGCGAGTATATCCACCCGTCCGAGCCGTTTGCTTATGAACTGGTACTCAGCAGTTTCCCGCTGAACGTCCGCGGCGGCCTGGCCGACGCCGGCACCGATGTGGTGCGCAGCCGGGCGTTTCACTACAGCGACAACAGTCACAGCGGCCTGGTGCGTGTCGATGCCAGTGCCGTCTATATCCCGCTTGAAACCGCCCAGGCGCTGAGCGCAATGGGCAGCCCCCTGCGGCGGATCAACGAAATCTCCATCCGCTTTGCGCCGGGCATCTCGCAGGCCGAGGCCCTGCGCCGCGTCGAGGCGCTCTGGCAGGCCCACGTGGCGGACTATCGCGACCGGCCCGGCGGCGATTTGTTCGATTATGTCGCCGTGGAAAGCTGGCAGCAGAACCGCCGCAGCGTGATCGCCCCGATGGAAAAAGAGCAGACGATGCTGATTTTACTGTTTTTGATGCTGGGTGTGATTACGGTTTTTATCGTGTTTGTGGTGCTGTATATGATCGTCAGCCATACCGGCCGGGATATCGGTATTTTGCGAAGTATCGGCGCACCGGTCGGGGCGGTGGTGGTGATTTTTGAGGGCTTTGCGGTTCTGACCGGCATCATCGGCGCGTTAATCGGCGCTGTCGTCGGGTCGATCTTTCTGTGGCGGATCAACGCCATCGAAAACTGGCTGCATCGGCAGTACGGCTGGCAGCTTTGGGATCGTTCGGTTTACGCAATCGGGGATATCCCTAACCAGATTGATCCGCAACTGCTGGCGGCCATCTTTGCCGCCGCCATCGCCGCCTGCCTGATCGGCGGGGCGGTACCGAGCCTCAAGGCCGGCCGCAAACGCCCGGTCGAGACACTTCAGGTCAGCCAGATATAAGGCAAAAGGTAAAAGGTAAAGGGAAAAGGGTAAAAAGGAATAAAGAATGACGGCGATTATCGAGGCCAGAGAGATTCACAAAGCGTACCGGATGGGCAAGCGCACGCTTGAGGTGCTGCGCGGGGTGGATATGTCCGTGCAGGCCGGGGAGTTTCTGGTCATTGTCGGGGCCTCCGGCAGCGGCAAAAGTACCCTGCTGCACATCCTCGGTGCGCTGGACCGTCCGTCGTCGGGGGCAGTCGAGTTTGACGGCGTGCGGCTCAATAAGCTCAGCGGGCGAAAACTGGACCAGTTCCGAAATAAAACAGTCGGATTTGTCTTTCAGTTTTATCACCTGCTCAATGAACTGAGCGTGCTGGAAAACGTCCTGGCTCCGGCTATGGCCTCCTCAGGGACGCTGGGCTGGCTGTCGGTGCGCAATCGCACCGCCCTGCGCGCCGAGCAGCTTCTCGAGCGGTTTGGGCTTGCCGACCGGATGCGCCACAAGCCGTATGAGCTGTCCGGCGGCGAGCGCCAGCGAACGGCCCTGGCGCGGGCACTGATCAACGAGCCGAAGGTCCTTTTGGCCGATGAACCGACAGGAAATCTTGACTCTCAGACAGGCTCTGGTATTCTGGAGGTACTCAGCGGCCTGCATCAGGCGGGCCAGACGATTGTGATGGTCACGCACGATGAGCGCATCGCGGCCCGTGCCGGGCGGGTGATACGGCTGTGCGACGGCATAATCAAGTAGCACGGCCATCTTGGCCGTGTCGTGAAATTAAAAGACGCAAATTACGGAGAACGGTATGGCCTTGAAAATCTGGCTTGGCGACGGTTTGGTGGACGCAAAAGACGCGGTCATCTCGGTCTTTGACCGCAGTTTATTATATGGCGACGGGGTCTTT
>SKKI01000075.1 GCA_007121565.1 Phycisphaerae bacterium | reverse complement strand
GGCGGGCATTGAGAATCAGGTTCATCAGCACCTGGGCCAGTAAGATACGATCACCCCGCAGGGCCAGTCCCGGCCGGCAGCGACACACCAGCTCAATACCGTCTTTTTCAAAATCGCGTCCTATACACAGCAGGACATCATCCAGCAGCGCCGACAGCTCGACCCGGCTCATTTGAACAGATTTACCGGATGCCATTTCCATAATTTTTGTAAGTGTATCGCCGGCACGCTGGCCCAGGAATACAGACTTTTCAAGGGCTTTTTTACTCAGTTCTTCGTCGTGCGGGTGTTGCAGTGCCAATCGGGCATAGTTGGTCAGGGAAGTCAGCAAATTGTTTATTTCGTGGGCTGTCAGTGCCCATGCCATCCCCAGTCCGCTGAGCCGCTGAGCCTGGGTGAGCTGTTGTTGAAGCTGTTGATTGTTTTCTTCCAGTGCCGCCAGTTGGCCGTGCAGTGATTGTCGAGAGTCCAGCAGTCGCACAAGCATCCCTCTCCTGTGGAAATTAACATTGCATTTTTGTCTTTTTTCGGCTACAATAATAAAATCGAATCGGATATTGACCTGTTTATTTATCGGCTGTTGCGATCATTTTCTTGAACAGTCTCAAAAAAGACGATAAGTCAGGAATTGTTTGAAGGGATTATAGGATATGGGACAGAATGAAGACCGCGAACCGATTGTGCTTGTGGTTGATGATAATTTGCATAATCTCGAATTGATTCTCGCGTACCTGGAGGATCTGGACTGCCGGACGGTGGCCGCGGAAGGGGGGTATCAGGCCCTTGAAATTATTCGCAAGGATCCGCCGGACCTCGTGCTTCTGGATGTTATGATGCCCCGTATCAGCGGTTTTGAGGTCTGCCGGCAGCTCAAAAACAACCCCGAGACCGCCGATATTCCGGTGATTATGGTCACTGCGCTCAATGAAATGGGCGATATCGAGCGGGCCATCCAATGCGGGACGGATGATTTTCTGAGCAAGCCGATCAATAAATGGGAGCTGCTGACGCGCGTCAAGACGATGCTGCGCCTCAAGCACCTGACCGATAAACTCGAGCGCACGCTGGCGTATCTTTCAGAAATTGAGCACCATATACATCCGGCCCGACCGTCCTGACTTTATCGGACGTTGAATATTGTTTTTGCATTTCAGGAGCATTTTTCCCGGCCGGCTCCAGACAATCGATACAGCCTGCACAGGCGGCAATTGTCTCGGGAAAATTGTGCAATTCAAAGACGCTTTGGGTGTCTTGTTCTTAAATGATGTGCTTATCAAGCCGATACATCATCGACAGCTTTGAACGAGAACACATATACACCATAGGCGAAATCTGAATGAGCAAATTGCTTGAGATATTTGGAAAAGGAATTGCAATTGACACGGTCGAATTGATCTGGCACTGGCTGGATCAAAATCTCGGTCGCCAGGACGTTGAGCAGCAAGACAACGAGCAGCTTGCCGCGGTGGTTGAGCACCTGGCCAACCATGAAATGGTGCAGGCTGAGGATAAGCTGAGAAGTTATTTATTTGAGTTTCCGGACTGCAGCTATGGACGCATGGCCGCGGCGGCACTGTGTCTGCGAAACAATGAACCAACGCAGGCCCTGGCCCAGGCCGAAAGCGTCTATTTTCGCCGGCCCTCCAATACAATGGCCCTGTATATCATGGGCTATTGCCGTGAACGGCAGGGACAACTCGCCGAGGCGGCAGAATGTTACCAGGACTGCCTGAAATTTCAGCACCATCTGCAGTTGCCGCGACAGCGACTGGCGGCCATCGGTTTTCGATCCGGACGGGTGGATAAAGCCATCGCCGAGTATGAACTGCTGATTCGCGAGCACCCGGACGATATCGCTTCGATGGTGATTCTGGGCTATTTGTATCGTGCGACGGGGCAATATGAACAGGCCATCGATACGTTTAACCTGGCGATTATTTCGCATCCGGATAATTTTCTCGATGTGGGCAAAAATGACGATATCGATGCCTTGCTCGAACACGGTCTGTTTGAGCAGGCTCTTGAAAAGATTCAGTGGCTGATGGAGCAGGTCGGGCCGATGCCGGATTTGATTGTGCGTATGGCCGATGTGTACGGGCGCTGGGGACGGGATGGGGATGCGATCGCCTGCTATGAAAATGCCATCCGAGCCCAGCCCAATTCGCTGGAGGCCATGATCAAGCTGGGAACGTATTATCTGCGGGGCCGACGGTTTTCGCTGGCCGCCGAGCAGTTTAACCGAGCGGCCGAATTGAACGATGAGATCGTTGACGCGTATATGGGGCTGGCGATATCGCATTTGGAAGCCGGCGACAGCGATGAGGCGCGCCGCACGATTTCCCTGGCCGCCTCGATCCAGCAGAACAGCACGCTGTTGTTTTCTGAGGCGGCGACACTGCATTTTCAGTCAATTGTGGACGATAGCACACCAGAGTCCGCAGGGTCCGACAAAGTGGTGGTAATGATCAACGACGTGATCCGGGCCCATCAGGATCAGGTTCGGCATCTGCAAACACGGGCGGATGTGCATTATAAGTACGGGATTTTGATGATGGTCGAGAACAATTACCGCGAGGCCATCAAGGCGTTCCAGAAAACGATTCAATTGAATCCGATTCATTATCGCGCACAGTATAAACTGTGTTTGTGCCGATTTGACAACGGACAGGTGGACGATGCGCTGGCGAAGCTGGCGCAAAAGCAAGAACTGCCGTCCGGGATGCTGGTGCAGTATTACCGCACGGCCATTTTATACTGCGACCGTCCGGCGTTTGCCAAGGCATTGCGACACGTTCAGAGGCAGCTTGGCCAGCCTATTCAGGACACCGAGGTTCACACGAACCTGGAAACCATCCTCGAAAATCTCGGCCTGGTGGATCG